>JAAYZH010000019.1 GCA_012514965.1 Clostridiaceae bacterium
AGCAACGCCAAAAACCTTGTTATTGTCACTGTTCTCTATGTATAGGAGTTCTGCCCCTGTCTTGAGGTGCCGGTATCGATGAACGGTGCTTTGCAGCTCGGGTACCTTGTCCAAGCTTTCTAAGAAAAATCCATGCTTGATTTCATTACTCATCTTCTGTCCTCACATCTCTAATGGTTAGATATTCTTAACGTGAAACACGATATTTCTATCGCGCCGAAAAACCTGACTTCTAGTTTAGCAAAGATCCCTCTGACGCGCTGTCAGAGAAAACACATAGCATGGGATAATTTCCGCAACCTAATCTATACAGAAAACCGATGTCAACTCAGTCGACATCGGCTTCGAAACAAATTCGGATAGAGAAAAGCTTAGGACTTGCCGACCTTGACAGCCCCTTCCAGGAAAATTGCGGCATCTGCGATCGCTGCCGCTGTGTTGATTCTATCCTCTTCATTGAGGTTCGCCAGACCGACGGGCTCATTGGTAAAAGCAGTTGAGATCATCAGCTTGATACGGTTCAGCTGGTTGACTTCGCTGGCGCCCGGATCATAATCGATCGGAACAATATTCGCCATAGGATAACGGCGACGTAATCCTTTGACCATGCCCTTGCCCGTAACATGATTGGGCAGACAGGCGAAAGGAGATGCCATGATAATATTGGGCACCCCTTCTCTGATCAGTTCCACCATTTCCGCGGTGAGGAACCAGCCTTCCCCGGTGGCGTTGCCAAGCGAGAGGATCTCTTGTGCATACTTTGCAAGTACATGAATATCTTCTGGTACGGCGAATTTCCCAGTGTCAGCCAAGCGTTTTTTGATGCGCTTCCGATAAGTCTCGAGCAGCTGTATACCGGCCTCGCCCCCGATCGCAGCCAAGCGGCTGTTGCCTAATTCGTCAGCCTTGAAAGTGGGGTTGAGCGCGGAGTATAAGAAGAAATCCGTTAAGCCTGGCATGACGGCTTCGCAGCCTTCCTCCTCTATCACGCCGACAACATTGTTGTTCGCATCCGGCTGAAACTTCACGAGAATCTCACCTACGATACCGACACGAGGTTTGCGTGCTATGTCCTGCATCGGGAAGCGGTCAAAGGCTTCAACAATGCCATCAATCAGCTTGTTGTAGCCCGTAAAGCGCCGTTCGCCGGACAAATACTTTTCGCATTGTTTCATCCAGCTTTCGTAAAGGCGATTCGCCGAACCGGGCTCCAGCTCATAGGGACGTACTCGCAAAAGTACGGTGCTCATCAGGTCGCCGAGTACAATTGCCTGAAGTGCGTGATGAAGAAACGGCAGGGAATACTTCATACCGGAATTCGTCTCGATACCTGAAACAGACAAAGCAATGACCGGAACCTGAGACATACCGGCATCTTTGAGAGCCTTACGCAGGAAAGCAACATAGTTCGTCGCACGGCAGCCCCCGCCGGTCTGCGTCACCATCAATGCCGTTTTATTCACGTCATACGCACCGCTCTGGAGAGCATTGATCAATTGGCCGACCACCAGAATCGTCGGGAAACAAGCGTCGTTGTGGACGTACTTGAGTCCGACTTCAATGTCATCTTTGCTGGCTGTCTCAAGGATCTTTGTTTTGTAACCGTAGCGGTTAAAGACCCGCTCAACCAGCCTGAATTGCGTGGGTGCCATCTGCGGGGCCAAAATCGTATAGTCCCTGACCATTTCCTTGGTGAACTCAGCGCGATGGAGTACGTAGGCTGGTTCAGCAGTACCAGGCATTTCTTCCGTACTCTGCTCTGCATCTTCTTTGGCCGCCAAGAGCTTGGCACGACGCACAGCCTGACGAGCGCGTTCTTCCATGGCAACTTTGAGAGAGCGGAGGCGAATACGCGCCGCGCCTAGATTGCTGACTTCATCAATTTTGAGACAGGTGTAAATGTCCCCGGATGCTTCGAGGATTTCCTGCGTCTGGTCGGTCGTGACAGCGTCAAGTCCGCAGCCGAATGAATTCAGCTGTACAAGCTCCAGATTGGGCTCTTCTGCTACTGTAGCCGCTGCCTCATAGAGCCTTGTGTGATACATCCACTGATCCACAACGCGGATCGGACGTTTGAGTTTGCCTGGGCGAGCTACCGCGTCCTCGGTCAAAACTGCCATCCCCAGGGAATTGATCAGTTCAGGTATACCGTGGTTGATCTCCGGATCGATGTGGTACGGACGTCCGGCAAGCACAATGGCCTTCTTGTCGTTGTCTTTGACCCACTTAAGCACTTTGAGCCCTTCGTCCAGAATGTCTTCCTTGTAGCGGGAATATTCCTCGTAGCCGGCATCTACCGCTCTCTGCATCTGGTCGGCGGTGATGCTTGTGAATCCAGCCCCGTGCATCGTTTCCAGCAACTTCTTTACCAGCGCTTTGGGATGATGGATACCCAAGAAAGGATTCAAGAAGGTGACATCGGGCTCTTGCAGTTCATCGACGTTGTTCTTAAGCACCTCCGGATACGAGGTGACAATCGGGCAGTTGAAGTGGTTGTTAGCATGATCATTCTCTTTTTGCTCGTACGGAATATCAGGGTAAAAAATGAGTTTGATACCTTTTTGCAGCAAGTCTTTGACGTGACCATGGGTGAGTTTGGCCGGATAGCAGACGCTTTCGGATGGAATCGAATCGATCCCCTTGTCGAAGATCTGGTGTGTAGAACGCGCAGAAAGCTGGACTCTGAAACCAAGCTCAGTGAAAATCGTGAACCAGAGAGGATAATTCTCGTACATGTTCAGTACACGTGGGATTCCGATGATTCCGTTGGGCGCATCCTTGACGGCCAAAGACTTGTAGACAGCAAAAGTGCGTTTATATTTGTAATCGAAGAGGTTTGGCAGTGCTTCTGTGACATCTTCATTGCCGGCTCCGCGCTCGCAGCGATTGCCGGAAATGTGGCGCTGACCATTGGTGAATCGGTTGATCGTAAGATTGCAGTGATTGCCGCAGAGCTTACAATTCGTGGCTTCCGTGTCCATGCGGAAAGCGTCTAATTCCGACTTCATCAACATCTGTGACACGCTCTTGCCATCCCAGTGATTACGAGCGATCAAGGCACAGCCAAAGGCTCCCATGAGACCGGCGATGCTGGGCCGAATCACCTCGCGTCCGGAGACCTGCTCAAAAGAACGCAGAATCGCGTCATTCAAGAAGGTTCCGCCCTGCACAACAATGCGCTGACCCATTTGCTCAGGGTCGCGAATTTTGATGACTTTGTAGAGCGCGTTGCGGACTACCGAATAGGAAAGTCCTGCTGAAATATCTCCGACTGTAGCGCCTTCTTTCTGAGCCTGCTTGACACGCGAATTCATGAATACCGTACAGCGCGTGCCGAGGTCTACCGGACTTTTGGCCTGCAGAGCCGCTTGG
>JAAYZH010000163.1 GCA_012514965.1 Clostridiaceae bacterium
CTCTTTGTACATGTATACGATTACGGTTGCGTTCAGCAGGTCCGGCGTCGCGTCCATGATACTGTTGTATACCACTGAAGAGAGGTCGCCTAGGTAGCGGCGAGCCGTCTTCTCGGCAAGGAAGGACGCGCGGTTTGTGTACTCCTTGGTTTTTAGATTTGTAAAAACGCGATTGGAGGTAAAGGCATAAATACCCACGGTCAAAATGGCAGACAAAAGCAGGGCTCCCAAGAGAAGCGTTACGATTCGTCTGAAAAATACGCTGTTGTTACTCAGCGATTTAAATGCCATTAGTTCTTTACCTCAAAGCGGTAGCCGACCCCATAGACTGTAATCAATGACCAGCGTTCATCGGTACCGATTTTCTGACGGATGCGCTTGATGTGTGTGTCGATTGTGCGGGTGTCGCCATAGTAGTCGTAGCCCCAGACCTGGGACAAGATCTGTTCACGTTCCATTACCTGACCGGCGTGCGAAGCCAGGAGGTAGAGAATTTCGACCTCCTTCGGTGTGAACGGCACGCTTTCGCCTTTGACCGTAACCTGATAGCTGTCCAAATTGATATCAAGACCATCCAGGTGCAGCTGGTGATTCGGTGTATCACTAGAGCTGTTTAAGCGTCTCAACACCGCCTTGACTCGAGCCATAACCTCACGGGGGCTGAACGGCTTCACAATGTAGTCGTCCGCTCCCAGCTCAAGGCCCAGAACCCGATCGATTTCTTCGCCTTTCGCAGTCAGCATGATAATGGGGACATTGGACGTCTTGCGGATCTCGCGGCAGACATCCATACCGGACTTACCGGGCATCATGAGATCGAGAATAATCAGATCCGGCTTCTGTTCGTGGGCGAGCTTGATGCCCTGGTCCCCGTCAAAAGCCGAGATATGTGAGAAATTCTCCTCGTTCATATAGAGTCCTAAAGATTCGTGGACCACCGGATCATCGTCGCAGATCAAAATAAAAGTGTTGCGATTTGTCGCTGTCATATTAGCGCACCTCCCCTTGTTTACGCAGCGAGCCGCGCATCGCGCGGTTCAAACTCGGAAAACGGCTGACCGTTTCACGAGCAATGCTGACAATTCTCGAGAAATTGATTGAATTCTTACCGCCTTGCCGGGGCAAAAAAGTAATCGGAACATATCTGGCGTTGATTTTAGTATAGCCGACATAAACACTTAAGAGGCTGTTCGTCAGGGCAAAATCCTCAGGGATCAGGGGCAGAAAACGAGCCAGTGCCGCCCTGTCAAACAAACGGAACGGCGTATTGGGATCCTGCGTCCAGACACCGAAAAAAAGCAAAAGCAGGACACGCAAAACCAGCGACACCAGTCTGCGCTGCAAGCCGTCCTGCCGTCCTGTCCGGGCCCCGATTTGCGCACCGAAATGCGTTCTGTCATTCCAGAGCTGAGTGAATTCTTCAGGTCGAGTCTGGCCGTCCGAATCCGTCTGAAAAACATAATCGGCCCCGCGTCCGAGGGCTTCGGCATAAGCTCGCCGAATCGTCGGCCCGTGACCCTCGTTCACTTTGCTGATCATTTCAAGTTTGGGATAGTGAGCAGTCAGTTCTTCCATGATGCGCAAGCTGTCATCCTTGCTGCCATCATCTATCAAGAGCAGACGAGAATCATCTCCCAGCTGCGTCAAAGGGTACCAGTCGGCGACGGTCCGCCGCAAATTCGCGGCCTCATTGTAGACCGGCATCACGATGTAAAGTTTGTCCATGCTTGGAGCTACCGGCTTTCTTCTATCCTCACCGAAGGGGCTGAAGTCCGCATCCTGAAGATGTACGGAAAACACGCTGCACGATTCAAAAAATCGTCAGATTTCGGCGGTGGATCTAATTTTACCATAAAGGAGCCCTTGAAACCGCGCGCAGAGCGGTCTAGTCTGCGACCGCATGCCCTGTGGTCGGCACTACATGCTGCTCTCCGGGGTCCACCTTCGCAGGGCCAAGGAGCAGCTGCCAAAACGAAGCCTCACGCCAGCTGTTGAACTTGCGGGCGATTTCCGGCCAATCTCCTCTCTTCGTAAAACCCAGCCGCGCATGCAAAAGCAGGCTGGCCTGATTCTCAGAGTCAATTACCGAAACCAAGGCGTGCAAATCCGCTCTTCGCGCAGCTTCGATCAAGGCAGTGAGAAGGGCTTTGCCCAAGCCGCAACCACGCCAGGCCTTCGCTACATAGAGAGAAACTTCCGCTGTCGTACGGTATGAGGGAAGCTTGCGAAACGCATCTGCATAGGCAAAGCCGGCAAGTTTCTGGCTGGATTCATCTACCGTGGCAAGAAAAGGATAGTAATTGGCTTCAACAGCGGCAAACCAGAGTTCCATGTCGGCGGCGCTCTTCGGAGTTTCTGTATAAATCACGTATGAATGTAGAATTTCGTCGTTCAAAATCTCTGCCATCGCAGGCAGATCTCCGGCATTGCCGGGTCGAATAACAAACATGATCAAAGCATGCGCACGATACGCAGAATCACTAGAATTAGGAGCATCAGCAGGCCGGTCGCTCCGAGGATGAGCCAGAAAGCTCCATCCACTTGGGCCAGCGGGACATTGACGTTCATTCCCCAAAGTCCGGAAATAATGGTGGGCACCGCCATGACCAGCGTTACAGAGGTCAGGACCTTCATAACGTTGTTCTGGTTATTGGAAATAACCTGACCATACGCTTCCATTGTGCCTGACAAGATCGTGACGTAGACATTACACATTTCAATGGCCTGCTTGTTTTCGATAATAACATCGTCGAGCAGGTCAGCGTCATCCGGGTAGTTCTTGATCTGTTCCTGGCGCAGCAGGCGTTCGAGCACGGTCTCATTGGCTCGCAGTGAAGTCGAAAAGTAGACAAGGCTCTTCTCAATCTTCAGCATCTCCAGAAGTTCGCGGTTCTTGAGGGACTGATTCAGGGTTTTCTCCATGCGAGATGAGAGCTTGTCCAAAACCTTCAAATTCGTCAGGTAATGAGAAGCATTGCGGTGCAGAATCTGCAAAACAAAACGTGTTTTAAACTGCGTAAAGAAGTCCTTGACTGCACGGCGTTTGAAATCTTCCAGGATGGTTTCGTGACTCAAACACACAGTAATGATGTACTGTTTCAGCATGATTATACCGACAGGGATCGTTATATAAAACTGATTATCTTTTTCGCTGCGGATGGCCGCGTCGACGATGATCAGGGTCTGACCGTCTTCGGTGTCCACACGGGCAGATTCCTCTGCGTCAAGTGCCGCGCGGAGAAAGTCCGGGAGCACACCTACCTCAGCCTCGACCTTTTTCAATTCAGCCTCACTGGGTTTCGTCAAAGAGATCCAGGCACCTGCCTCGATCTGCTCGGATTCAACGAGATTCTGACTGCGAGATACAAAAACCTGCAACATCGTCCGAAGATCTCCCTCTTAGAAAAAACCGCCGCAAGCAAATACTGCTTACAGCGGTTGTACGTGGAGCCACAGGTGGGAATCGAACCCACGACCTATTCATTACGAGTGAATTGCTCTACCCCTGAGCCACTGTGGCAAAGAATACTTACAGAAGTTTACGCAAAGGCCCTCCAAATGTCAAGGCATCTCCAGCTCAGGCTACGTGACTTTTCAGGCGGGATTACTAAGTTTAGCCTCTATGCTCCTTCGCACATCCAGAAGGTGCTCAATAAACAGCGATATTTCCCGGTTCAGTCCGCCATCCTGCTCTTCTCCCGCCAATGTTTCCAGCAGGCGAATGTTCACGTAGGTATCACATATCCTGCCTAAATCATCCTGCAATTCTTTTAGTTCGTAAGTTTCGCGAATCTTCCCCGCCTCCAGCATGGGCAGATTGCTCTGTACGTAGCGAACCTTTTTGTACGTAATTCTCGCGCGATGGATTTTGGGGAAATCACGAAAGGTCAGATCCCGAAGTGCTGTATCCGCAGCCTCATTCAGCGCTTCGAATCGCTCCACCGCAAAGCTTTCGCAAGTCCTGTGCTGCATGGCTTTGCCCTGAAAATCCTGGTTCTCCAACCAGCCCCAACAGCTCTCCACGACGGAGTCGATGGACCCGGAAGCTGCATATTCCCACAGCGCAG
>JAAYZH010000164.1 GCA_012514965.1 Clostridiaceae bacterium
AACAACGCATGAACGATCGTCCGGCACGACATGATAGCTGTGCACAAAATACATGTAGTCACCTGCACGCAAGAGCGCAGTACGACACTCTTCCAGTGCGTTCCAGCCAATGTGCGGGATAAGAATACCCGGAGATGCAGGGAGCTGTAAGACTCGACCCCGAACAAGGTCTATGCCAGCGGTTTTGCCTTCCTCACTCGTCGAAAATAACAGCTGCATACCCAGGCAGATGCCCAGAAATGGTTTGCCGGACGCTACTTCACGAACAATTGCTGCAGCCAGGTCGGTCCTGCGCAAGCGGTCCATAGCTTCATCAAAAGCGCCTACTCCGGGAAGGATCAAGGCATCATAGGCGGCGAGCTCGTCGCCTTGACTTACAATCTCAGCTTCTGTTCCTAAAAAGTGCAAGGCATGCCTGACCGAGGCCAAGTTTCCCATACCATAGTCTATTAATGCGATCATTCTGTAGTTTTATCTCTTTCTGCTGCCAATCTTCGCCCGACGAATTATCTGACGACCAACGTAGTTCTATTCACCAAAACGGACCAGGAAGGCACGGCTGCAATAAGGTGTTAGCTTAATTGCGTATCGATCCTGAGCTAGTTTAGTCCATGTCTCAATGTCTTCACCGTAATTCGGTGTCGTACCACTGTACTCTTCCCAATCAGAGTTGATCAATTCCTTGACGATTTTTGCGCCATGCAAATCAAAAGAGTAGAAGTCGTGATTTTGGCCGGAGAAATTAAAAATAAACAGAATCTTCTCCCGACCCATGCCGCGAAGAAAAGCAAACACTACGCCCAGCGCGTCATCAACGATCACCCAGCGGTATGCTTCCGGATTAAAGTCGCCTTCATAGAGTTGCGGCCAAGCCTGATAGAAGTGATTCAAATCCGCGAAGTACTGCTGGAATGAATCATGAATAGGATAGGCCAGCATATTCCAGTCTTGCTCGCGTTTCTCATCCCACTCGCGTAACTGAGCTAGTTCGTTACCCATAAAATTCAGCTTCTTGCCGGGATGTCCGAACATATATAGATACAACGAACGGAGCTGCGGGAATTTTTCCTCATAGGGTCCCCACATTTTTTGGCCAATCGTGGCCTTGCCGTGCACAACCTCATCATGAGACAGAGGCATCATGTAATTCTCGTTATAAAAATACATCATTGAGAAACTGATTTTATTGTAGAAACTAAGACGTTGCCAAGGTGCGGTTTTGAAAAAATCGAGGGTATCATGCATCCAGCCCATGTCCCACTTGTAATCGAAATCCAGACCGCCGCGATCCGTGCCGGTTGTAACCAGCGGATAATCCGTCGAATCTTCAGCAATCAGAATTACACCCGGGAAAAAGCGATGCAAACCGGCATTGAGGCCCTTCAGGAAATTGATTGCGTGGTCGATGTAGCCGCGCTGCTCGTCACCTTGCCAGTAAATCAGGCGGCTGACGGCATCAAAGCGCAGGCCGTCGATGTGGAAACAGTCGATCCAGTACGCTGCGGAGGAAGACAAGAAAGAAGCCACTTCACCTTTCGAATGCATAAAATTAAGGCTGCCCCATTCGCTGTACCCTACATCAGGATGCGGATACTCGAAAAACGCTGTGCCATCATACCTTGCGAGGCCAAAGTCATTCGTCGCAAAGTGTACGGGTACAAAGTCCATGATCACACCAAGTCCATGCTTGTGCAGCGTGTCGACGAGATACTTCAATTCATCGGGGTTGCCGTAACGTGAAGTCGGAGAGAAAAAGCCCGTCGGCTGATACCCCCAGGAATTATCCAATGGATGTTCCATGAGCGGCATAAATTCCACGTGGGTGAAGCCCATTTCGACCAAGTATTCAGCCATCGGCTCAGCAAGCTCTGCATATGTCAAATAATTATCTTCTTCTTCCTCGATCACATTGCCATCCTCATCGAGGTCTCCGAGCTCATGTACCTTCGTACGCCAGGAGCCGAGATGCATCTCATAGATCGAAATCGGACGGTCAAAACCGCGGTCGCGTCTGGCAACCCAATCGGCGTCAGCAAATTCATAGACGTTGTGATCATAAATGATCGAAGCAGTCTTCGGTCTAAGCTCGGCAAAAAAGCCATATGGATCCGAGTGGTCGACTGTTCGGCCATCCGCACCGCGAATGCGGTACTTATACATCATTCCAGGCAGAGCACCCTCAACATA
>JAAYZH010000165.1 GCA_012514965.1 Clostridiaceae bacterium
CCCCTCCAAATGACAAAAACCGCTGTAATCCGACCTAACCCTCGGATTTGGAAGGTTTTTGTCACAGCAGCCCCCCCGCCCACACCGCCCCCCCGCTCGGATCACGAAGATTTTTGGCAAAACGACACCCTCCAATAACAAAACCGGCGGCCTACAGGCCGCCGGTCTCCTACTAAAAAATAATTAAAAATCCGCTTACGTTCCACTACTCCACTTGAGCTCCAAGCCCCAGGAAGCGAATCAGCTCATCCGGCTCAAGGCGGTGGGAGGCGCCTTTGCCCTCGAAAAAGCCATGCTCCTCAATCAGGTGGATGTGCAGGTCTGACCAGACGATGGTCTCACCGGTCGAACGTTTGGTCACAGTCGTCAGGCGCTTGGCGGCCCGCTTGGCATCCTTGAAGGGGCAGCCAAGCCAGCCCATCCATTCTTCGGACTGGACGAGGAAGTCGCCCTCCTCTGCCTGGCCGCCGAGGGCGCGCATGCCGGCGCGGGTCAGGGCGCGCATGGCTTTGGCCAAGTCTGCTGCCGAGACGCCGAGTCGTTGCAACGTCTCCTGGTCCGCTGCGATAATCTCAGCAAGCTGACGCTTGTCGTCGCCGAGGAAGCCATCGAGGATCAGCTCGCCGGGCTGCATGTCGTGCTTGATGTTTTTTTCTGCCGGATTGTCCTTCATTGTGCCCTCCTTGGCCTAGAATTTGTCGAAGAAAATGGTTTCGTCGGTGAAGCCGATGGTACGCAGGGCATTGGTCGAGGCATTCAGCATGCCAGGGCCGCCGCAGAGGTAGGCTTCTTTGCCATCGGCATTGGGTATGTGGCGCAGCATGACGTCGACAACGGTGCCCTTCTCGCCGGTCCAGCCGTCGCCTTCGGTCGAGCCGGACAAGGCGGGGATGAAGTGGAAGTTCGGGTGCTCTTTCTCAAGGGCACGGAACTCGTCGAGATAGAAGATGTCGCGCGTGGTGACCGCGCCGAAGAAGTAGTACATCTGGTAGTCGAGCCCCTTGCCGATGATGTCGTAGATCAGGGAATACATGGGGGCCATGCCTGAACCGCCGGCGATCATGACCAGGGTGTTCACGCCCTCGCCGCCGCGGCGGTAGAAATCGCCGTAAGGGCCGGACAGGCGCACTTCGTCGCCTTCCTTGAGCGCTGTGTGGGCATAACCGGTGGCGATACCGTCCGGAACTTTGCGGATGATCAGGTCCACGTGCGTGTTATCCGCAGGCGGTGAAGCGACAGAGTAGGCGCGGAACACGGTTTCGGAGATCTTGCCGTAGGGCTTGGTGTAGAACTGCACGAACTGGCCGGCTTTGAAGGAGATGGTTTCGTTGTCCTGCAGCTTCATACTGACCCGCTTGATATCATGGGTCAGATCGGTGATTTTTTCGACCAGACCAATGTACTCTTTGATGCTAAAGAGTTCGGGCGGAATGAGGATGGTCATGTCATTTTTGACCTTGATCTGGCAGGCCAGACGGAATTGGTCAGTGCGTTCTTTGGCCGACAAGTAGGGCTCTTCGGTGGGCAAGAGAGGGCCGGCGCCGATCTTGACCTGGACCTTACAGAGGCCGCAGGTGGCCTTGCCGCCACAGGCTGATGGGATGAAGATCTTCTGTGCGGCCAAAGTCGACAAGAGCGACGAGCCGCCCTCGACTTCGAGGACCTTCTCCCCGTCATTGATGTCGATCTTACAGGTGCCGTAGTTATTCAGCAGCTTCTCGGCGAAGGAGATCACGATCGCCAGGACTACCGAGATCAGGGTGACGCTGCCTGTTGTCTGTAAAATTGGAATCCACATGTGCTGCGCTCCTCTCTACTGGATGGTGAAGATGCCGGAGAAGCCGACAAAGGCCATGGCCATGATGCCGGTGATGATAAAGGCGATAGCTGGGCCTCCCAGGCCGGGTGGCAGCTTTGCCTTCGCCATACGCTCCCGTACCGCTGCCATCATGCAAATTGCCAGCCACCAGCCGATGCCGCTGCCGAGGCCGAAGAGCACGGACT
The DNA here is from genome assembly GCA_012514965.1 of Clostridiaceae bacterium. Lineage (GTDB taxonomy): Bacteria > Bacillota > Clostridia > Saccharofermentanales > Fastidiosipilaceae > JAAYZH01. Next base: position 2,005 of record JAAYZH010000165.1, read on the forward strand.
GGATGAAGTTGTAATTACGAATGACCATGAATAGAGTAGCGCCGAGTATGGCGCAGTTCACCGTAATCAAGGGCAAGAAAATACCGAGATTGGCGTGCAAGTCGGGTAAAAAGCGATCCATGAACATCTCGAGGATCTGCACCAGAGCCGCGATGACCATGATAAAAATGATGTTGCGCAGGTAGTCAATGCCTAACGGCAGAATCACGAAGCGGTAAATCAGCCAGTTCAGCGCATTGGTCAAGACCATAACCATGGTCACGGCTTTGCCAAGGCCTGATGCGGTCTTGAATTCACTGGAAACCGAAATATACGAACAAGTTCCCAAAAAATTGGCGAAAATCATATTGCTCGTGATAATCGAGGCGAGGAAGATAATTACGGGGCTAATCGGCGGAGCAATCATTTGCGGGTGTCCTCCTTAGCGGCTTCACGCTTTAGCTTACGAGCGTTCAGGAACCAGATCATTGAGCCAATGATAAAGAAGGCCGCGGGGGGCATAACCATGATAGTCCACTTCTCGAAGCTGTCAGGCAGAATCCGGATGCCAAAGAGAGTGCCGAAGCCCAAAAGCTCACGGATAAAGGAAACCATCAGTAAGATCATCATGTACCCCAGACCTGAAAACAGACCGTCGAGCAGCGACGGCAGCGGCGGGTTCTTCTGCGCGTAGGCTTCGGCGCGGCCCATAACGATACAGTTCGTGATGATTAAGCCGACATAAGGGCCGAGCTGCTTCGAGACACCAGGCAGGTAGGCTCGAATGACGATGTCGACGAGAATTACGTACGAAGCGATGACCAGCGTCTGCACGATCATGCGGATGCGGTGCGGGATGTAGTTGCGCATAAGGGACAACGTAAACGAGGAAAGCATCGTGGCGAAGGTGACACCGAGTCCCATAACCAGAGAATTGGTCATAGCATTGGTCACGGCCAAAGTCGAGCATACACCAAGGATCTGGCGAAGCACCTGATTCTCGATAAAAACACTGCGCTTAATAAGGGAAGAAGTTTTCTCTACGGGCATGTTACTTTACCTCGACTTTCGGCAAAACTTCATTTTTGACCTGGTTGATGATGCGGATAATGGCATTCGAGGTCTGTGTCGCACCAGATATGGCGTCTATCTTCTGCGAACCAGCTTCACCGTAGGCTACAGCCTGCCCGGCTTCCAGCTTGAGACCGCGGAATTGTTCCTTGAACCAGTCTTCCATAATGCGTCCGCCCAGGCCAGGCGTCTCATTCTGCTCTGTAAAGACGATGCCCTGCAGCTCATTGAGCTCCGGATTCACCGCTAGCCAGCCGCGAATGGTACCCCAAAGGCCGGCTCCCGTAAACGGAACCGCATAACCCTGTACAGCACCACTGCTATCTACACTCTGGTAGTAGAGGAATTCGCCGCCTTCGACAGGCTTAACGAAGTCCTTAAAACGCTGATCAATCTCTTCTGTTGTACCCTGATCATCGAGATTCAGGGCATTTAGGAGCGACTGTTGCTCTTCGAACCGGGCATTGTCGGCGATCCGCGGAGCCATCAGGACATTTGTCCCTGCCAGGAAGAGCGTAAAGACGGCACTCACAAGGAACATGAAGACGATTGTATAGACATAGCCACGTTTCATCTTGCTGCCTCCTCTTTGCCCTGCGCCGCCACAGCGGCTTTCGCCTTCGCTGCAGCCTTGTTCTTCCACTCGCGGATGTTGCGCTCAAGCAGCGGCGTCAAGGCGTTCGCGATCAGGATGGCAAACATAATGCCTTCTGTAAACAAGGAGAATCGACGAATAATCACCGCAAAGCTCCCAATCATCACGCCAAAAATCCATTTCGCCTCTTCACCCTTCGGTGCCGAAACCGGATCCGTAGCCATAAACACAGCTGCGTATAAGAGACCGCCGGATAAAAGCATGTATTGTGGAGGTGTCGGTGTCACACCGGTCAAGTAGAAAATCGTCGTCAGAATGCCGGCCGAAGCCACAGTCGAAACCATGATTTTCCAGGACGCGGTCTTGGTCCAGATCAGGTAAATCGCCGCCAGCAGAATCAGCAATGCGGATGTCTCGCCCAGCGAACCGCTGGTCAGGCCAAAGAAGAGGTCAGACAACGGCGGCAGTTCACCGCCCGCCTTCATGCCGATCATCGGCGTTGCGTGTGTCAGCATATCTACGCCACCCGAAAAAGCCGTCAAACCGGCCGGGAAGCCGCGAAACGGCTCGGTCCAGTTATAGGTCAGGTGTGTCGGGAAAGCGACGTACACAAAGCAGCGCGCCACAAGAGCCGGATTGAAAATGTTGTAGCCAAAACCGCCGAATGCGGCCTTCGCGAACACGATGCCAAACACGATACCGACTACCGCTACCCAAATCGGCGTCGCCGGCGGCAGCGAAAGGGTAAACAGCGCGCAGGTGACAAAACAGGCCTCTGTAAGCTTGACCTTGTCCTTCTGAATCTGCTGCATGACGAAAAGCTCCGCCGCCGATCCGGCCACCAAAACCACGGCCAGCAACAAGACGACACGCCAGCCAAACTGGTAAATCGCCATCAGCAAAATCGGAAGCAACGCGATGAGCACCTTCGTCATCATCTTCTGGTGCATGAAATGTTTCTTAAACATAGGCAAACGACCGTCGGAGTTGCATATCCCCGCCCCTATCCAGGGAACCTCTACGAAAGAAAGTCTGCCACGGCTCCCTTGTGACAGATTTCTGCTATTATTTATGATTCTACTCCATTATGCCAGATTCTTGTACCTTTTTGCACAATAGTTTCACGAGTTTTGCAATTTCCATGGACAATTGCAATCGCCTCTGAAACAGAAACGAAATGGGCGGAGAAAATTCGATCAGAAACACAGACAGCTGTTGAATGCTTACAAGCTGCTTCTAGTCGCTCGCTTTGACCCACAGGGCAGGGCGTATCGTTGCGTACGCGTAGTCAACCGGCAAACCCATTGGATACAGCGGGCCAAAACTCAGCACCCCCGCAGCATAATCCTGATAATAGCCAGGCGAACGCAGGCGCCACCAGCCGGAAGCTCCCCGGGCCTGGGCATAAAGTGAGACAGACAAAGGCCTGCCCTTGTCAAACGACGCGTAAGCCTCTGCCTCTTCCAGGCTCAGCAAAAACAGCCTATCCTTCGTCGCCGGGCCGCCAGGTGTCCCGAAGAAAGGGTTTGCAGGGTTTTCTACCGCCGTTTGAACGATTTTGGTCAGCTCCGCGTCCGCAAAAGCAGTCTGCAAAAATGTCTCCTCCAGCCACACACGCAAGGTGCTGTCTGCCCAGGTCACCTCTTCTCTCACACTGTTAAATGGCTGAGCATCAAGTCCGGCTTTGCTGAGCAGCAGAAGATCGTCTCCTTCCTTCGCCAAGACAATCCACTCAATGAGCTCACTGCCATTCTGCAGATTATTGTCCTGCTCGTAGGCGCCAAACTTGACCAGCATCCCCACACGAGCCTCGCCCAGTTGCTTCGTTCCCAGCGCTACCCTTGCACTCTCCGCCTCCG
>JAAYZH010000166.1 GCA_012514965.1 Clostridiaceae bacterium
AGCAATATGAATTTGAGCAGACGGAATACTTTGGCCGGCGCATAAAAGACCGTTATAAGATCGAAGCGAAAAATGCGGAGCTCAAGCAGTCGCACGGATTTGCAAAGTGCAAGTACGTGGGGCTTCGGGGGATGGCAATCCAGGCGTATTTCACGGCCTTTGTGGCCAATGTAAAGCGGATAATGAAACTACAAGCGCTGGAAACCGTCTGATCTGACGGTTTTCTTTTTGACTTGCCACGAAAACAACTCATTTTATTCGAACACATACAAAAAACGCCGTTGAAGCTTTTTAAACAGTGGTTTTTTCAGTGGCCTGGCCAACAGCTTGGAATATCGAAAAATTTGGCCACCGCACACCCCGCCCCCCCACGGACGCCACAAACGCCCCACGCCGCGGTTCAATCGTCAGCTTCGAGGGGCGTTTGGCCAGTTTTTTACTTGTAAGGGATTGACCGGCTCCGGCCAATCAGCTTCATCGGGGCAGCTTACAGCTCAAGCACGCGATCATTTTCGCTGATCACAAAGCTGTAGTCGGAGAGATCCGCCTGCAGCTTTGCTGTATGACCGCCGTTAATCCACGTGAAGACGAGCCGGCTGCCGTCGTCCTCGACTTCCAGTTCAGAGTCGAAGCCGAAGGCCGGGCAGGTGGCGCGCCAGCGCAGCATGGCAAGCTGGCGCCGGACCACGGAGGTCTCCAGAGCGCGATCGATGGCCTCGGCCGAGAGGTTCGTGCGGTTGATCTCTTTGTGGCCGCCGGGGCCGGCTTTGGCCACCCCCTCGTGGTCGTTCTTGCCGGCGAACAGGTCCAGGTACCAGACCTGGGGCTTGCCGGGCATGAAGAGCTGGATGGCTCTCGCCAGCAGCAGGCGCTGCTCATCCTCGCCCAGGGCGCTGAAGTAGGTGGCGTTCACCTGATAGTACATGCCCTTCTGGCCGTGCAGATTCTTCACATAGCCGCCGCGCGCCACCAGTGTCTCGATCAGCGTATCGATCTCTTCGTCGGCCAGGAAGCCGCGGAGGTCCAGGAGCGGGATGCCGTCGTGGCAGCCGAGCATGTTCACCGCGCGAATCTTCTTGTCCCGCAGCTCACGGGCCCAGGCGGCCAAAGCCGCGCCGTTCTGCTTCTCAAAAGAGTAGAGCACCAGCCCCGGCAGGAAGAAGTCGTAGACCATGTAGCCCTTGTCTGCCAGCACCTCGTAGATCTTCTCACCATATTGTGCGTGAATCTCGGGCAGCAGGGCGAGTCCATATGTGTCAGCCAGCTCCTGGACGCGGGCCAGCACGTCCCAGGTGCCGGGTTCGTTCAGGAAGTTCTTGGCGCCGGGTTCTTTGGGGGCGTAGGCAAAGGCATCGAGGCGGACGATTTTGGCCCCGTAATCAGCCAGCTGCCGCAGGGTGCGATCATAATAGTCCCAGACCAGAGGCGAGCGAATGTCGAGGTCCATCTGTCCCAGATAGCGACGGTTCGACTCCAGCCACGCCACTACCTTGTCCTTGTATTCTGTATAGGGTCCCAGGTCAAAGTCAGCACTCGGCTTACCGGAGTCGATCTGCGGGTCGAGGAGCGAGACAAGCTGAACAGCCTCGGCGTACTGCAGGTCCAGGGCCTGCATGAGCTCCTGGGTGTCGGCCTTCTTGTAGCGGATTTCCTGGTAGAACGTGTTCCAGTAGGGCACATCACGCCCGTCGGGGAAACGCACCATCAGGATGGGCAGGCCGGGCTTGCGGAAGAACATGTGCTCCAGGTAGCGGGGTTCGGGCTGGATATAGCCGGCTTCGGTCAGGGGTCCGCAGCCTTCCCAGAAGCGGTTCCAGTGAATAAAAAAGTCTTTGTATTCGGAGTCTTCGCCCTTCTGCAGCACATCCTGGAATTCCCTGGACAGCACAGAGGCGTGGTTGAGGATAAAGTCGAGCTTGAGGTCGAGCCCCTGTTCCTTCAAAGCTGCAAGGTCTTCAGGCCGGGCCAGGGTCTTGTTCAGGCTGTAGTCCACGATCGAAAAGCCGCGGTCCAGATCCGAATTAAAGACACTGGGGAGAATGTAAAATGACTGGAAGACACCGGCGAGTGCAGGCCGGGCCAGTAAGGCCGAGATGTCCCCGAGTCGTCCGCCCATGCTGTCCGGATACGCGTTGAGCATGGGGCCGTTATCGACGAATTTCGCTTGTTCTGCCATGGTTTAGCCCTCACTTTCGTGCATTTGTTTTACATAGTCCGCGTACGAAAGCAGGGTGCCGTCTTTGGCCACAATTATGCGGGCTTTGGGGGCCTGTGTCTGCAGCAAGCGCTGCTCGATCTCCAGCACCAGAGTCGTAAAGGCGCTGTCAATCGCGCCGTCGCGGTTACGTGAACGACGGTGTGCCAGTGTCTCCTGCGGCGTGCTGTTCAACAGAATGGGGATATCCACACCCCTGTAGCCATCGCTGTTGCCGTGTGTCCACTCGATAATCAAGACTTGCACCGGGCCAAAATCGACCTTCTCATACCACAGAGAGGCTTCATCGCGCCCCATACGTTTCAGCCAGATCTGCTCCTGACCGTCCTTAAACTGGCGCACAATCTGCTCAACCTCGGCAAAGTCGATCTCCTTGTCCGTGCCCAGGTAACCCTCCAGGGCCTGTCTGCCGCCGGCCAGATAGGCCGCATACCAGGGATGGTCCGCGAGATGCCGTGGCTCGGCGTCGATCGCCTCACGCTGCCATTGCTGCACCAGCTCGACGCGCTCGGGGGTCAGAACCTCCGCAGCCGCCAACGCCCGCATGCCGCCCTGCCGGAACAGATGCAAACGCTCCGCGTCGTTATACAGCGGAATCCTCCGCGGATAGTTATCGCCGGACAACGTGTAGCTGCCGATTCCATTCTGGTTCAGATAGTAGGACAGAATCGACGCCAGCTCAGACTTGCCGACCCCCGAACCTCCGCAAACGGTCACCACCGCACGCTTGGCCGGGTTCTCCGGCACGACCTCGATAAGCTGGCGGACCAGTTCCGGGAAGATCACGTCTGCCTTGCGGATGTGTGCTTCACCGATCTCGATTTTGTCCCCCGGCATGTCACCCTGGGGAATACGTTCCGGCAGCTCCATGCCCTTCCAGGCCAGCAATTTGCTCAATTTCTCTACCATGTGTTGCCCTTTCCGCGTGATTTGGCGGGTATTGTTTTGGCCAAAAGTTCGGGCCAAAGTCCGCCTGTTGCGCTAAAGCCTTATATATATATTATACAATAGTCGCAGTTAGTCTAGACGCTCGGCCAAAATCTGCAGAGCCCAATAATCGCCGCCCGCTTCCGGGATCCGCCAGCCGCCGCGCATCAGGGCCAGCCCGCTCACGGTTCCCAGCTCTTCTCTGCCTTCTTCCGAAGACGAGAGCAGCGAAAGCTTGTAGTCGGCCTCCGCCTCTAAACCCTGCAACTTGACGTAGACCGGTCGCGGATTGGCCTCCACATGGTGGTAGACCGCAGTCACGAGAGCCGCGGAACGATCCACAGCTGCCATCTGCCACACCGTGCAGCTCCCCTCCAGCGGCGAGGCCAGCCGATAGTAGTTCCCCCGCTGAATCAGCTCATACAGCTCCTTGAAGCGCTCGATCTGCATGCGCACTTCCCTCTTCTCCGCCGCAGTCATCAGGTTGATATCCAGTTCATAGCCGAAGGTACCGGCCATCGCGACAGCCGCGCGTGTGGCCAAAGAAGTCACCCGGCCCGTCTGATGATTGGGCACCGCTGAAACATGCGCCCCCATCGCCGAAACCGGATACGCAAAGGACGTGCCATATTGAATCTGCAGCCGCTCAATCGCATCCGTGTTATCGCTCGTCCAGATTTGCGGGGTGTAATAGAGCATGCCTGCGTCGAAGCGCCCGCCTCCGCCGCTGCAGCCTTCAAACAGAATATGGGGGAACTTCTGCAGCAGGCTCTCCAGCACACGATAGAGACCCAGGACAAAGCGATGCGCCATCTCCCCCTGCCTCCCGGCCGGCAGCGCCTGGCTGAACTTATCCGAAATGCTGCGGTTAAAGTCCCACTTCACATAGCTGACCGGAGCGCTCGCCAGCACCGCCGACAAACGTTCAATCAGGTAATCCTGCACGTCCGCCCGCGAGAAATCCAGGATCAGCTGGTTGCGGCTCAGCACCGGCGGCCGGCCCGGAATCTGCACGGCCCAGTCCGGATGCGCACGATACAGGTCGCTGTCCTCCGAAATACATTCCGGCTCAAACCAGATCCCGAACTGCATGCCCAGGCCGGTGATCTTCTCGCCCAGCTCCTTCAGCGTGCAGCCCAGCTTCGTCTCATTGGGGTACCAGTCGCCGAGGCCCGAATTGTCGTCATCCCGCTTGCCGAACCAGCCGTCATCCATGACGAACAGCTCGACACCCAGCTCCGCCGCATCCTGCGCGATCGCTGCCAGCTTGTCCCCGTCGAAGTCGAAATAGGTACCTTCCCAGTTGTTGATCAGGACCGGGCGGCGCTTGTCCTTCCACTCCCCTCGGCAGACGTTGTGGCGGAGAATGGCGTGGAAATTACGGCTGACTCCACCCCAGCCCCCGTCGCTAAACGTCATCACCGCTTCCGGCGTAGTGAAGATCTCTCCCGCCGCCAGCGTCCAGCTAAAATTGTCCGGGTGAATCCCCAGGACCAGCCTTGTCTGATCCATCTGGTCCTTCTCGCTCTCCAGCAGGAACTCCCCGCTGTAGACGAAGGCAAAACCATAGCTGCTGCCTCGAGTCTCACCGGTACCTGGCTCGCAAAGAATCGCGAAGGGGTTATGATGATGTGACGAGGCGCCGCGCACGCTGCCGATCGAGGCAACGCCGTGGCTCAGTCTGCTCTTCTGGAAATTCCTCTCCATCGCGTGACGGCCATGGAAACTGATCAGGTCGAACTGGCCCGCTTGCCAGTCCAGATTCAGGCTCGCAGCCTTCTGCAGCACCACATCGGCAGCTCCCTGATTCGTGATCAGAACTGCCCTGGTAATGATATCCGCTGCCTCGAACACACCATAGAGCAGGTCGACCTGCAGGCCGTTCGCCTGATCCACGAGTGTAACGCGCAGGGTGTCGGCCTCTCCGCCATTGTCGTAGACCGCAGGCAGGCCCGGGAGGCCGTATTTGCCCTCTTCAATCGCAAAGCCGCTGTACACAAGCGAAGCCGCCTGGCTGCCATCTGCGTTCTGCACACGCAGGGCACTTACCCGATAATCACCGGTGCCGAAGCAGCTGTACTCCTGTGGCAGGGTATCCAGCGAATAACGGCGGTTCACTCTGCCCAGCTCATGCGGATTCCCGGAGAATCCCCTGTCCCCATAGGCAATCAGGTACGAGAGGTCGCTGCTGTCGCTCTTGCTGCCGTAGTAGGTGTGCAGGAGTCTGCCCTGCTCATCTACCTTCATCTGGTAACTGCTGTTGCGGGTGTGGAGCGTAAAGGTCTTCTCTGTTTCGCGATACACGATACTCATAAAGGTCTCCTTCTTATTTGTGTTTGCAGTATGCTGGCCCAAACGGGTTCGGGGTGTCGGGAGGTCCCACCGCAGAAGCAAGCCCGCCAGACACCGAATCTAAGTTAAATATAGCTTACTGTTTCACGACTGCAGTGACTAGGGGTGTGTGGTATTTTTTCGGCAAACGAGGGGCCGGGCGGAATCATCGTACGCTTTATACGCGCGGTAGTCATGATGAATTCAGCGGGGTGCGGCTCCTTAGAAGTGAGCCTCATCTATCCCTCGATCTATCCTCTGCAGCAGCCCAGCCAAACTCTGCATCAGGCTAGAGCAATCGTGCGCTTTGGCCGCGATAAAAGGCTAAGAGGGTGCCCCTTCTCTCTTGACAGACAGAGGTATTCAGGGTCAGAAAATTTTTCTGAAAAGGCCGCCCAATCGTGCTATTATGTGAAAACTTTACGCAAATACAGGTGTGAGCAATGAAAACAGTTAGTAGGTATCTTGGTCAAAGGACACTGAAAACAGCTATCGGGGCTGCAATTGCAATTTTTATCTCCTTCAGCATAGGTTTGAGCTATGGCGTGAATTCAGGCATTATCGTCATACTCAGTGTCCAGTCGACGAAGAAGAAATCGCGCGATTTAGCAATCATGCGAATAGGTTCGACCGTCCTTGCCTTGACGATTGGTAAGCTTGTTTTTACCCTTGTTGGTTTTTCCTCAATCGCTTTTGGTGTTTACCTTCTCTTTTTTATCCCGATCGCTTCCAGGCTGAAATTTCATGACGGGATCGTGCCCTGCTCAGTTCTTGTATCTCATCTGCTCGCCGCCAAATCCGTTACTTTTGCTATGCTCGGCAATGAAATGATGCAAATGCTGATCGGAGCAGGTATCGGCTTCATTCTGAACTTCTTTATGCCAAACCTCGAGAAGCAGTTGACGGAGGACATGAGGAGAATCGATGAACTATTTCACCAAGTGCTGCATACAATGGCAGAGTCTTTGCGCAACAAGACGCCGCTCCAGGCCGACAGTTTGTTCGCAGAACTCGCGTCTACCCTCAAGGCAAGCCAAAACAGTGCCCTCGCCGACGCTGAGAACAAGATGATCCCAGGCAGGACGCAGTACATGGACGTCGTAGAAATCCGCAGCCTGCAATATGAGATCATGCATTATATGAAGAGGTATTTTTCCAGACTCAGCCAGACTTATGAGCAAACGGAAATGGTCGCTTTTTTGACCGACCAGGTGGCCGATCACTTCAATGGCCCGGTAGTCGGTGATGACGTAGTCAAGAGCTTCAAAGAATTCCGCAACTCCTTCAAGAGCATGGATCTGCCGGCTTCGCGCACAGAATTTGAAAACCGGGCTACCCTTTATGAGTTCCTCAACGACCTTGAACATTTTATCGATGTTGAAGGAATACGCGCCTGATTGCAGCTTTGGCACAAAAAAGCACCCGGGCAAGCCGGGCGCAGAATCAGTATTCTTAAGGACGAAAGGCTGTGTTTAGCTTACCTTGGCAAGCACAACATGGATGGCAACTGCCAGAATCAGCACAAGCGAAAGCAATCGATGCAGCTTGAGCCATGGTCCGGGCTTCTTCTTCATCACGTACTTACCGTATACACCCAGGCCAATCAGGACCAGCATCAAGCCGCCCGCGACAAAACCCGAAAGATAGAAGCCGTAGAATCGGAACTGAATCACCAGGTGCGTCAGCATCAGTGCCCCGACCGCCATCCCCACGTAGGGATGCACGCGTAAATACCCGCGCAGAAACTTTTGGTAACCCTTGCGGAGACGATCGTCCTTGGGGCGTTTGGCCATGTGCCGCTTGTTGACTTCCTTGAAAAACGGATTCAGAGCGGCGATCAAGAAACCGGCTGCGGCAAACCAGCCCAGCACACGCCCTAAAGTGAATAATTGCATTTGATCCATTGTCTATACTCCTGCTCTGTTTTGGCCAAAAGACCACTCCGCCAATCGCTCTTCAAGTTCTTATGGCTCAACCAGGCTGCCCACTACCGGTGCGCGATCCAAAACCCCGCGACCATGGGGTGAGGCTGCGTCGATGGCCTCGGTCAGATCAGTGCCAGCCTCGTAGCCGTTGTGTTTGCCGCCTTCCCAGCCGCCCAGCTCCGTGAAATCGTAGATCAAGCCGTCGACCGCGACATAGGCGGGCTTGCCGTCCATGCCATTGTATTCGGCCAGCTCGGCCAGTGTCAGGGTCAGCTGCGATGCGGATGTTTCGCCAGCCGCGCTTGTGGTCGCTGCCGTCGTATTTGCCGCTGTCGTGCCGTCAGTCGCGTTGCCGGTCGTGTTGCTGCTCTGTTCGCAGGCGCTCAGCAACAAGGCAAAACCAATTGCGATCACGGCGAACAGTCGTGTGAAATGTCTTGTTGTGGGTGTTCTTTTCATCTTATCCCTCCCTTTGGGTTCTTCGATGGCCAAAGCTTCCGAATTTGCTTGTTTCGCGTCCGCTTGCTTTGCCTGAGGCAAAGCTTGAACTTGATCGAGCGAACCCTGCTTTGCTTAGGTTGCTCGTCCCCGGTCTGGCTTAGCTTGACTCGACCGGGTTCTGGTTGATCGTGCCCGGTCTGGCTTAGCCTGACTCGACCGGGTTCTGGTTGATCGGAAGTTAGCCGTGCCTAACTTTAGAATGGTTCAAATTTACAGGTTTTCTCCGAACCGGACAGCTACCCTTGTTACGATCGTGCTTCTGGGGCATGAATGTGGACTTGGAGTGGGGGGTGAGTTTGGATATCAGAGGCTGGAATCGGGAGGTGCGGGGTACCGTGGTCAAATTCGAGGTTGGGTGGTCAAATCTGACGTTTATCGGAGCGGTGGGGCTAGATAAACGACATTTTTGGCCAATTTCGGGGTTGGATGGACAAAATTTTCGATATTCCAAGCCCAGAGCACACACTTTCGCAATTTTTGTCCAGATCTGAGGGGGCGGTGGACAAAATTTTCGTTATTCCAAGCCGCGAGCACACACTTTCGCAATTTTTGTCCAGATCAGGGGGTGCGGTGGACAAAATTTTCGTTATTCCAGGCGGAGGGCACACACTTTCGCAATTTTTGTCCAGATCAGAGGGTCCGGTGGACAAAATTTTCGATATTCCAAGCCCCGGGCACACACTTTCGCAAATTTTGTCCAGAATCACCCCGGGTGGTCAAATCTGACGTTTATCGGAGCAACGAGGGGCAAGCGGAAGGACCTGCTTGGCTCACCAAGCAGGTCCTAATCAATTCTTGGCAGCTGAAAGATGTGGCAGTCTGCAGTGGTCCGGCCTGGTCGCAGCCCTGCCGTTGCGGCCTTATAGTTGTGTGCGTGATGGCAGCATTTGGCCTACATGATGAAGGCGCCAAAGTCCCAGGGGACCTTGGCGCCGTATTGCTGCACAGTGCTGAGGTCAGGCCCCGTGGCGGTGCATTTCCACTTGAAGGTATTTGGCCAAAGCTTCCTCGAGGATGTCGGCGACGTGACCGCGGACGAAGCAGACATGGTGCTCGAAGCCGTTGTCGCACATGTACTTGAGCAAGCCTTGCAAATTCTCGACTTCGCAGTAGGCTACGCCGCCCTTGGTGGGCACGGCGACATCGCTGAAGTGGCCTTCGCCGACATAGCCCTTGATGATGCCTTTGGGATCGTCGGTGGACAGGCGGATGAAGGTCATGGGGCCGGCGCTGACGCTGCCCTTGATGGCACCGAAGGTTTTCTCAGAACCGAGGACGCTGCCGAGGACGTCGAGGGAGCCCAGCTCGAGTTCGTCATTGGCAAAGAAGCTCTTGGGGAAGTTTGAGCAGTGCAGGGATATGCAGCTGTTGCGCTCGTTGTCGACGTTGTTGTTCCAGTCCATAAGGGCCGGGGCGCTGTCGGCGGCCAGGCGGGCGGCGAGCATGCTGAGGGCGCCGCAAACGTCGCTCTCACAAGCGCTGGGTTTGCCTTGGTCGCCCATCATGGCCATGCCGAGGCAGGTGGCGCAGCCGTAGTTGTTCTCGATGCTGTCCCAGCACTGAACGGAACTGGCCTGGCAGTCGAGCTGCTCGACGAAGTCTTCCATCGTGAGGATCAGTTTGGCCTGGAGCACGAGTTTCTCGTCGGGAAGCCCGGCAGGCAGGGTGCCGAAGGCACGAATCTCCTCGACTTTGGCCGCGATTTTGTTGCTGTCGCTGTAGGCTTTGGCCGCGGCAATGACTTCGCTCATGTCGACGGTCTGGACGGAGATGTCGTTTCTCTGCAGGATTTTCTCGGAGAAGCGCACGGTGTTGAAGGCGATCGGTCTGGCGCCGAGCATGGCGATCCTGGAGCCTCGGATACCCTGGACGACACGGCAGACGCCGGCGAAGCGACGGAGATCATCCGCGAAGTCGGGGCCGTCGATGTCACAGGTGTGGAGGGTGGTCGTGCTGTAGCGGATGCCGCGTTGGTAGAGGTTATTGCACAGCGAGAGCTTGCCGCAGAAGGCATCGCGACGATTCTCCATGTCGAGTTTGTCGTAGTCGTCGTTGCAGGCCTGGATCAGGATGGGCACGTCGAGGCCGGCCAAATGGATGGCTTCCGCGACGCCCAGCTCTTCGCCAAAGTTCGGGAGGATCACGATAATGCCCGAGATCTCTTCGCGTTTCGCCTTGAAGAGGCGGGCGCAGGTTTTGGCCTCCTCGTAGGTCAAAACAGCACCCAGGTCTGTGTATTCGCTGCCGAGCATGACATAGCCGAAGCCTTGGGCATCCAGGGCCTCGGTGATCTGCCTGCGGGCGGTTTCCACCAGGTGTGACGGGAAAAAGCTCCTCGTCGTTACAATCACGCCAAATGTTTGCTTACTCATTTTGAATCACCTTTCATTAATCACAGCAACCGCGTTCTTCCAGGCCCGGAAGCGGCGGTCCCGCTCGATTTTGCTGATTTGGGGGAGGATTTCTCTGGCGCTGTTCTCTGCGCCGGCCTCAAGTGGATCGAGAACGCCGGCTGCTGCGCCTGCCACTAGGGCGGCGCCCTGACCGGAAAGCTCTTCGATGCCGTTCATTCGCAGCGGGATCTGCAGCATGTCTGCCTGCAATTGCATCAGGAAGCCATCTCGCGTGGGTCCGCCGTCGGCGCAGATGAATGTCAGGGGCCGGCCGATGGCCTGGTCGACGACCTCAACAACATCGGCAATCTGATACGCGATGCATTCTTCGGCCGCGCGCACGAGATGTGCTTTTTTCGTATTGCGGTTCAGGCCCAGGAAGGCGGCCCGCGCGTGGTTGTTGAAGTAGGGAGCTCCGAGACCGCTGAAGGCAGGGATCAGAAACACACCGCCGGTATCTTCTACCGTGGCTGCGAGGACACCCGCTTCTCTGGGCTCTCGCAGCAGCTCAATATCGTGGACAAGCCAGTCGATAACGGCGCCGGTGTAGTTGATATTGCCTTCAATCGCGTAGGTGATCGTGCCGCCCAGGCCCCAGGCCAGACTGCTGACGACGCCCGGTACAGCCGCGGGCCGCTGCGGGCCGGCATTGACCATCACGGATGAACCGGTGCCAAAGGTGACTTTAGCCGTATTCTGCTGCCAGCAGCGATTGGCGTACAAAGCCGCGTGACTGTCGCCCAGCACCCCATGTACCGGACAGGGCTCCGGCAGGAGGCCATCGAAGTCGGTGCAGCCAAATAAACTGTCACTAAAACAAATCTCGGGCAGGACGTCCGTGCGGAGGCCGAAAAGTTCTACCACGTCGGGATCCCAGGCCAGGGTGTCGAGATTCAGCAGCTGCGTGCGGCTGGCATTGGAGTAATCCGTCTTGAATGCTCCGGTCAGCTTGAAGAGCAGCCAGGCGTCGATGGTGCCGCAGCAGAGATCTTGCTGCTCATAGGCTTCCCGCACTGCGGGGAGATTCTGCAGCATCCAGGCATATTTGGCCGCGCTGAAATAGGGTGACAATGGCATGCCTGTTACGGCTTGCACGAGGTCGGCCTGGCCTGCGGCTTCGATCGTTGCTGTAATCGATTCAGCTCTCGCGCACTGCCAGACGATCGCGTTGCACAGAGCTTTGCCGCTCCCGCGGCTCCAGCATACGGCGGTTTCCCTCTGGTTCGACAGCCCGATCGCCTTGACAGCTGAGGAGTCGACGCCGCTTTGGTCCAGCAAGCCTCCCACGACCGCGAGGGTATTCCGGTAGATTTCTTCCGGATCGTGTTCGATCCAGCCGAGCTCGTTCGTGATCTGCCGATGGCGCTTGTCGAAGCGAGAGACCAGCTTGCCCATGCTATCCCACAACAAGGCCTTGGTGGCAGAAGTGCTCTGATCAATGGACAAGACGTAGTTCATAGGCGCGCGCGCTCCAGCAATGCCCCGGCTTCGCGCGCGATGTTCTCGGCGGTGAGCCCGTAGTGCTCGAAGAGTTCCTGACTGCTCCCGACCTTGTACTCTTCATCGGGGAAACCCATGATCTTCAGGGGTACGCAGTGGTTTTGCGCCAGGATGCCCGCGACCATTTCGCCCAGGCCGCCGTGTATGCTGTGCTCTTCGATGGTGAGGATGGCCTCCGTGTCATAGCTTGCCTGGATGACCGCCGCGGCGTCCACCGGCTTGAGGCGGAACATGTCCAGGACGCGGGCCGCGATCCCGGCCTCCGCCAGAAGACCCGCCGCCTTCTTGGCGTAGAGGACCATTTCGCCGCAGGCAATCAGGGTGATGTCGCTGCCGTCACAGACGACTTTGGCCCGTTCGATGTCGAAGGATTCCCCGTCCTCGTAGACGGCTTCTACATCACCGCGGCCGATCCGCAGCCACACGGGCTTGCCGTCTTGCGCAATGTGCTTTGTGATCGCCGCAGCCTGGACCGCATCTGCCGGCGCATAGATCTCGAGGTTTGGCAACGCACGCATAGAAGCGAAATCGTTGAGTGTTGTATGGGTACCGCCGAGAGGCCCGTAACTGACCCCCGCCGAAACACCAATCAGCTTAACGTCGGATTCGTTGTACGCAACATCGATTTTTACCTGCTCGTAGGAGCGGGCGGAGAGGAAACAGGCCGGGCTCAGGACGAAAACGGTTTTGCCCGTGGAGGCCAGTCCGCTGGCCACGCCGACTGCGTTCTGCTCGGCAATCCCGCACTCGATGAAACGTTCCGGGAACAAGTCCGCGAGACCCGTCACCATGGCGCTGCCCCGGGAATCCGTGGTAACGATATACACATTGGGATTGGCAGCTGCCTCTGTCTGGATCGCGGCGGCAACTGCCCCGCGTACGGATACCTTAGTCATGACGAAGCCCCCTTATCTGTTCTTGCAGATCTGCCTTGATCTGCTTGTACTCTTCCTGCGAAGGTGTCTTGTGGTGCCAGCTGGCCTTGTTCGCCATCACGGCAGAACCATAGCCTTTCGTTGTGCGGGCAATCACCAGCAAGGGCTGATCTGCAAGGCGTTCTGCGCTAATTGCCTCGATGATTTCCGCGGGTTCGTGACCGTCGCACTCCTTGACCTGCCAGCCGAAGGCGCTGTATTTCGCGGCTAGATTGTCGATCGGCATGACCTCTTCTGTGGAGCCGGAAATCTGGAGGTAGTTGCGGTCGATCACGGCTGTCAAATTGCCTAGGCCGTATTTGCTGGCCGCCATGGCAGCTTCCCAGTTCGAGCCCTCGGCCTGTTCGCCGTCGCCCATGAAGACATAGACATTTGCCGGTGACGCGTCGTTCTTGCACGCGATCGCCATCCCCACGGCCAAAGGCAAGCCATGCCCCAGCGCCCCGGTGGCCATTTCCACACCCGGCACCTTCTTCGTCGGGTGCTCGGCCAAAATCGTGTCGAAGGCCGCGTAGGTCTCAAGCAGTTCTTTCGCGAAAAACCCGCAGTCCGCCAGCACCGTATAGAGACTGTCTCCGCAGTGTCCCTTGCTCATCACAAAACGATCGCGGTCAGGGTCCTGCCGCTTGATCTTCTCGACATCCATGATGACGTAATAGAGACTTACCAGGATGTCCAGTCCGGACATGGCCCCGCCGATATGGCCCGACTTCGAGCGCATCACGACTTCCAAGACATCCAGTCTGCGCTCCATGGCAATTGTTTTCAGCTCGTTTGTTTGCATGCGTCTGCCTCTCCTTACTGTTCTGAGCCTCGGCTGCCAAGCAACTCTAACTCCTGCAGATCCTCATCAGAGATCAAGCCGGGGATCCATTCACTCGGTACATCCGCGACCTCCGGCCTTCCGAAGGTCCGCCACAGCCACTCTACGCTGAGTGAATGCCAGCTGCCGACATGGCTATCCACCATGGCGGTGCGACCATTCGCTGTGATTCTCCTTGCCAAAGACAAGCCATGCTCCCCTTCCTGGTACAGATGCAGTTCAAAGGGAACCTTGTTCTTGTCGTAGGCCTGGGCCAGCGCCAGCAGATCCCCCGCCGTAACCAGGACATCCCCCACCGTCCCCCAGCTGAACATAGGCGGTGCGTCGGTCGTGACCTGCGCAGGCAGGTTCACCTTCTGGGCTTCTTCCGTGGTATATTCTTCACTCAAAATCGTTTTCGCAATGGTCGATGGTGCTCTACCGCGAAACAGGGTCGTGGCTGCATAGGACAGGACCAGAGCATTAGGCTTCGGATTCCCACATATACCCACCCAGGCCGCGAGGTGCCCGCCGGCGGAGAAACCACAAACTGCAACTTTGTCAGGGTCTACATGCCAAGCCTCCGCGTTTTGGCGGATAAGAGCAATGGCGGCTTCTGCCTCCTTGAGCGGTTGGTAGTTTCTCGCCCGCTTGCCCACCGAATAGCGAAGAACAAAGGCCTGGAAGCCTTCGGCAGCGTAGGCCAGAGCAACGGGTTCGGCTTCACGATCGGAGGTAAAGAGATAGGCGCCGCCGGGAAAGATCAGGACAGCAGGCCGCGTCTGCACGGTCTTCATTTCGCGGGAGGGCTCCTGGATATAGGTTGTCAATTCGGCCCCCAGCTCACCAATTTTTTGCTTCTCAATTCTCATAAGCAACCTGTACTCCTTTTACTCTTTTGCTTTTGCCGCAGTCGATGATTTCCAGCTGAAGTAGACGTGTTCAGGCCGGATCAAGTCTGTACCCTAAGCATAAAGAAGGCTTCACTAAATTAAAATTAATTCTTTAGTGATTTTTAGCTAAATTTAGCTAAATCCCACCTCAAGCAGGCTTTGCTGTGCTATAAATAGACCAAACAGCACACTTTCACCTTCCATCCGAAACGCCAGGAGACACAAGAATGACATCGAAAGAACTCGCCAGGAAATTAGGTCTGTCAGAAGCCGCCGTTTCTCTCGCACTCAACAACAAGCCGGGTGTAAGCACCACTACCCGAAACCGGGTCAAAGCTGCTGCCGAAGCAGCCGGTCTGGAGCTGGCCGGGATGAGCAGCCCCCAGCAGGCCGGCGTCATCTACCTGGTCTATTTCCGCAGGCACGGCGCGGTCCTGGCCGACACCTCCTTCTTCTCCGAGCTTACCGAAGGCGTCGAAAGAGGCTGCTCCGCCAATGGCTACCGCGTGAATATTCTCAATGTGTACCAGCTCGAGGACTTGCAGCGTACACTGGATAACGCTCATGCAGCGGGTGTTGCCGGCGTGATTCTCTTTGGCACCGAGATGCGCGAAGAAGACTTTGCCACGCTGGATTTTAGCCGCCTGCCCATCGTCCTGCTCGACAACCACTGCCCGTCAGCGACAATCGATTCCGTGCAGATCAATAACCTCGACGGCGCTTTTTTGGCCACAGACTACCTCATCAAGCAGTGCAAGCAGCAGCCAGGCTACCTCAAGTCCGCCTACCCCATTATGAATTTCGCCCAGCGCACAGCCGGCTTCCGCAAGGCCATCACGTACAACGGTATGTCGAAATCTTCCGCCATCATTCACGAGCTCACCCCCTCCATCGAGGGCGCCTGTGACGATATGCTGGAGATCCTGAGCAGCGGCGACAAACTGGCCGCCTGCTACTTCGCCGACAACGACCTGATTGCCATCGGAGCGATCAAGGCCTTCAAGGCCAAAGGCTATCGCATACCGCAGGACATCTCCGTGCTGGGCTTCGACGACATCGCCATGTGTGACTATACCGAACCTGCGCTCACCACCATTCACGTACCCAAGTGCTACATGGGCTTGATGGCCGCCGAACGCTTGGTCTACCTCATCAAGAACAAGTCGCTCTATCCCGTGAACATCCAGGTGGCCACCCACCTCGTGATCCGAAACTCAATCACCTCGACAGCCCAGGGCGACTAAGCTAGTAAGCCCCGGCGCTGGCAGGCCAGCACCGGGGCTCCTTCTATCCTATACGCAGGCCACAGCCCTCAGGTTTAGCCGGCTACGCGACGCAACTGAATCGCCATGTATTGCTTGCCGGGCAAGGCAACCCTGAAATGCCCCTTGACGATCCCGCGATCCTCCACGGTCATGTCCCAAGTATCGATGACCTTCAGCTCATATTCGCTGTGGTCGTCGAAGTAGTACTCCCGAAAAGACGGTCTCATAAAGCTATAGTAATAGAGGTAATAATCTTTGACCGGTGAAAACGAGCTCTTCGTCCCTTCCACAGTCGCAGCCACCTCATCAAAGTGTGCCCCCGTATAGGGAGCCAAACCCACACCCGGCGTCTGGCACAGAATCTCGTGTAAAAACGCAAGTCTCTTGTAGGTATCCGAACGCAGCTTGCCACCGTGTGACCACCATAAGATATCATCCTCGCTCATGTAGGTTTCGCCATGTCCCGCGTACGCTCCGCGGCAAGTAGCTTCCCAGAAACGACGCACCATCTCCTCTCCGGTGATATTGCCCCAGCCATGCTGAATATTCCCCTCGTAGACAATCTCATCCAGAACAATCGGCTTTTGGTAGCGTTCACGCCACTCATTCACGTGTTCTGCAGTCTTATAGATGTCCTGTCTCTGAATGCTGCAGTGCGTAATCCAGGGACGTGTATAGTCATAGAAATATCTGCAGTTGTGAATCGAGCGCAGGCGGCTGTATGGGTCCTTCTCGACGATAATCTTCGCGTAACGCTCCCAGTCCGCAATCGTCTTGTGTTCCATGATGTCGTACTCATTGGCCAACGACCACCAGACATTCCGGTACGCGCTAAATCTCGCGATTACATAATTCCAGTACAAGTCATCCTGGTCCGCCGTCATAAACGAGAAGCCCCAACGGTCGTAAGGATGCATGACAATCAGGTCTGCCTCAATCCCCAGCTCGCCCAGCTGCTGGATTGACTTCTCAATGTGCCGGAAATGCTCCACGTTGAAGCGGTAGAAATCCCAATCGTTGCCCTCATTCGGCCCAATATAGTGAAAAAAGTTATCCTTCGACAATACACTGGAGTCCATCGGTGTGCCCTCGTAGGGATAGGACCGCGGCTCACGGAAGTTGTAATCATAGTGCTTAGGAAAAATACAAAAACGAATCTTGTTGAAAGGAGCCTTCTTGAGCGTCTCCAGCGTCTGCTCGATCAGCTCATCGCTCTGCAGCTCCCACACATAGCAAGTCGTGCCGACCGAGAAATACGGCTCTCCATCCTCATAGGCAAAATGGAAAGTATTCGCCACCCGCACCGGCCCATGGTTGCCCTCCTGCGGCAGCGTCACGAAGAAGCTTCCACCCTGTTCCCCGGCCAAAAAACTCCCCGAAACCGCAAACGTATACTGTCCCTCAAACGACGGCATGAAACGAACCTTGTACACGCCCTCACCATCATAGAAGCCATCCGCCTCTACCGTTTCGTGCGCACCCGTGAAGACACCCTTGATCACCTGATCCACAAAGGGGTTGCCATCCGTCGGTCCCGGCAGCGAAACCTCAAATACACCCCATTTCTCAACCTGCTCAACAAAATTCATGTCTCATTTCTCCTTTCGCAGCATCCTCTGCTTGCGCCCCCCTGGCGTCTGGCTCCTGGCTTCTGGCCTCTGGCCCTTGGCTTCTGGCCTCTGGCCCCTGGCTCCTGG
Source organism: Clostridiaceae bacterium (assembly GCA_012514965.1). Taxonomy (GTDB): domain Bacteria; phylum Bacillota; class Clostridia; order Saccharofermentanales; family Fastidiosipilaceae; genus JAAYZH01. The sequence goes on from JAAYZH010000166.1 coordinate 17,385, forward strand.
CTTCTGGCTCCTGGCCTCTGGCCTCTGGCCACTGGCCCCTGGCTTCTGGCCTCTGGCTCCTGGCCTCTGGCTTCTGGCCTCTGGCCTCTGGCTTCTGGCCATACGTGTCGGGCTTGCACGATATCAGCACTTTTGCCTTCATCATAACGA
>JAAYZH010000167.1 GCA_012514965.1 Clostridiaceae bacterium
GCAAAAACCCGAGTTGTGTGGCCACTCCGCTTGGATAACTCGGTTATTTGCCCCCAGAACCCCGAATTGTGGCAAAAACCGGAGGTACCCGTCCTTCTACCAATAAAACGGTCACTCCTATACAACCGCCGCTGCTACCCAATGTTATACTGTTAAGGACATTTTGAGATAACGACAATAAGTTACAAAAAACCACAAGTAAAGGAGCAAATATGGTTAGATTTGAATTTTTCACGAAGGGTGGCGCCCGCGCTGAATTCGCTTTTGTCGAGGTGAAACCCACAGCCACCCCCGCAAACCCCGAACCGGGCTCAGCCGCCCTCGAAGCCAGCCCAGCCGAGCCGACCGCCACGCGACTCGCGCGTCTCGCCAAAGCCCGCTCGAAATTCACGGGCAAGAGCGGGGAGACCTTCTACTGGCCTAAGGCGGAAGAAGCCTCCGAGCTTCTCGTCGGCCTGGGCGAGCCCGGCAAGGTCACAGCGGAGACCCTGCGCAAAGCAGCCTTCAGCCTCGCGAAAGCCCTGAAAGAGCACAAGGAATCCGAGGTCGAAGTAGCTCTGCCCGAGCTGGCAGCCATCAGCGTCACCGAGGTTTTCCAAGCCTTTGCAGAAGGTTTTCTGCATTCGGATTATCGCTTTAGCCGCAAGACGATGGACAAGAACGACGGGGACGATAACGGCAAGGACCTCACCGTACGCATCAGCGCTGCCGCCGAAGAAGCGGAGCTGCAGGCGGCTTTGGCCAACGTGAACGCGATGATGGAGGGGATCTTCCTGGCCCGCGACCTCACGAACCGGACCGCCAATGAGATCTACCCCGAGACCCTGGCCCGCGCGGCGCAAGAGGCTCTCGAGCCGGCAGGCGTCAAGGTCCGCGTGTACGACAAGGCGGAGATCGAGGCGATCGGCATGGAGGCGTTCTTATCGGTGGCGAAGGGATCGGCTCATGAACCGCGCTTCATCGTGATGGAGTATAACGGCCAGCCCGATTCAGCCGAGCGGACGGCTCTGGTGGGCAAAGGTCTCACCTACGACAGCGGCGGCTACAGCATCAAGACCGCGGCGGGCATGGTGACCATGCACTGCGATATGGCAGGATCTGCAGCCGTCATTGGTACGCTTTTGGCCCTGGCCAAAGCACAAGCCAAGTCCAATGTGGTGGGAGTGGTGGCTGCCTGTGAGAACCTGATCTCCGGCACCGCCTTCAAGACCGGCGACATCATAGGCTCGCTGTCGGGCAAAACGATCGAGGTCTTGAACACGGACGCCGAGGGCCGCCTGACGCTGGCCGACGCCATCTACTACGCGACGAAGCAGCTGGACGCCGACCGCGTGATCGACCTGGCGACTCTGACGGGCGCATGTGTAGTCGCGCTGGGCTCCGAGTACACCGCCGCCGTCACAAACGACGATGCCTTCATGGCCGAGCTCAAGGCCGCCGCAGACGTGGCAGGTGAGAAGGTCTGGCAGCTGCCCTCCGACGAGGCTTTCGCCGAGAAGAACAAGTCCAAGGTCGCCGACCTCCTGAATTCCCCTGGCCGCGAGGCTGGCACCGTCACCGCGGGTCTTTTTGTGGGCGAGTTCCTGGCCAAAGACGTGCCCTGGATCCACCTCGACATCGCCGGCACCGCGTACCGCGATAAGCCGAGCGGCTACCTGCCTGACCGCGCCACCGGCCAGCCGGTGAAAACGCTGTTCACGTTGCTGAATCCCCGCAACAGTTAACGCTTCGCTTCCTCACTGTGTTTTCGGTCGATCTGTTTGGATCTGGCGGATCTGCCAGGATCAGAACGGATCGGATCGGATCGAATAGGATCGACTTGGAGCCCCCCGCCGGCAAATCGCTGTGCGGGGGGCTTTGTTGTGTTGCTTGCGACCTCAAATAAGTCTCACAAAATTAGTCTAATAGAGGAATATCGATGACAGTATTGAGTAAAGAAAATGCATTAACTACCACTTTATAAATTGTTAAGACGAAATGCTTTCGTTAAGGATTGAACGAAAATCCAATTATTCGTATATTTATGGAAAGAGGATATTCGCCTGGGCTCGCC
>JAAYZH010000168.1 GCA_012514965.1 Clostridiaceae bacterium
AGGTCGTTGCTTGAGCGCTATGGCTTGTGGGGATTTGACCCTGCCAAGATAGATCAAGTCCAACAGCTCAGGGATCTGGCGCAAGTCCCAGGTGTGAAAGACTACAGCTTGCGTTTTGCCGGTGAATTGACAGAGCCTGAGGTGTTGCGTAGGCAAGTCAGTCAGTTTGCCAAGTCGCGGGTAACGCTAGAGCTGTTTGGAGAAATTTGGCAGCGAATACAGGATTTTCGCATGATGGGTAATTTTCTTGAACACTCTTCCGGCCTGCAAGATGCTATCGAAGGCGTCCGTGAATTTGTTCCGGCGATTCCAGCTACTGCTGAACTGACGAAGCCTCTTCTTCGCTCAGGAGGTGTGAGCGCTTCGATGGGCACAGAGGTATCTTCCAACACGCTTCGATTCTCCGCTTTCCATATAAACAGGCATACAGAAAGTGACGTGGATGAGGAACCTGTCCTGAGTGAGGAAGAGATAGAAGCTCTGGACACAGGCTTGGGATATGTAGATGATATGGCATCTGATTTATCGGGTGTTTTCGGCCAAAGCGATGATTTTGAAATCAGTCTCACGGATGATGAAGGGGACTCTGATACTCAAAGCAGGCTGATGTCCTTGCTGACAATGGTAAGTCAGGGGCTCGATGTCATGCAGTTTGAGGTTCCCTTCGTCCTCGAGAAGATTCTTTTTCAAGAATATGTCTTGGCCCAGTTTTCATCTGCCGTGCGCGGACCCGCAGCATTCGAAAAAGAGGCGCAAAACTTCCAGACACTGAGCAGACAGAATATGTCAAAGCTCGATTTTTCTGAAAAGTTCGAGGCTGAAATGATTCTTTTGGCCCAGAATCGTGCCTTTTCGGCTCGCTTGTTCGTCAACAGCACAATCGGGGCAACACGACTCGCGACACACTTCATGGCAGAAGTAAGCGACGCGTATCGCATGGGGCGTCATAAGGCGGCTGCAGCCAGCATTAGTGCCGCAATTGCGATCTTGAGCCTGGGTACAGTTGTTCTGGAGCCCGCGTCCATTGCGTATTCTCTGGCTTTGGTAACAGCTGCCAAAAACATGCTGCTTGATCTGCGGCAGATTCTCGAGGGTCGAGGCGTTGCGCTGTACCCTGCAGCATCAAACCCCCTCTACCAGGTAAAAGTCTACTACATAGATTATTTGCGCATCCTGGGGCTCGTCTTACCCATAGACAAACAAGCTGAAGTGGCTGCCGCAGTGATCATCAAGAATATCGGCCATTCTCCGGTGACAAGTATAGAACAGCAGTTGCGCTTGCATAACGGGGGACAGGTGATTCCCTATGAACGGAGGTGGAGTTATGCAGTTTCCACAGACTAACGAGAAAGGTTCCCTGACCTTGGAAGCTGCTCTTGTTCTCCCTCCTGTTCTAGCTTACGTGGCTTTACTCTTTGCCCTATCGCTTAGTCTGCGGGCTGATATGATCTGGCAGGAAGCAGCCTGGTCTGCAATTCAGGAAGTATCTTTGGGTCTGGCCTTGTTGCAGAATGATTAATACAGCCAAAAAATTGAAAGCTTTGATCTAAAGGAAATCGGTTTACAATTCCTCACAGATGGTATAAGCGGAAAAAGTTTACAGAATCGACAAATATACTGGTTTAAGCAAAACAGCAAGAATTCCAAGCTAATGGGCTATTTCATCCAAGAGCCCTATGGCTTTATCTACAGGTCAGAAGACAAGGGTGATCTGTATTACAGCTACTCGTATCGTCTCCCCATGGCACCAGGAGATGTCGAGCGCAGCTTCCGGCTCCCGTTGCCCTACTGGGGCGGCTATGATTCACAGAATGAAAAACTCTTTAAGGATGAGGGAGCGTCCGGAGAACTGAGCAACATTTGGTCCGAACACGTGTTCGCCAGAGGGCAATATTTTCGTGAGCTGGAGGGGGCAAATTTGCCGGCGAAGTTTCCGGTAATAGCCTATTTTGGGGATGGAACCGCAAAAAGTATCAAGAGCATCGATTTAACCGCTCCCACGTACCAAGACGCGGCTGCGCTGATTGCTCAAGTGCGAGAGCATGCTGACAAACTGGCAAATTACGACGGTACTGAGAATTTTGGTTCTGCCAATATCAATGTGCGAGCATCTGAGATTACGAAGCGGGTGCTCCACCTTGTGATACCCGAAAATAGCAGCCAGGACCAGCTGGCGATTCTGACAGCTGAAAAAGTCAGAATGCAAAGTCAGGGAATACTCCTGGAATGGGTGAGCAGAGGTGTAAGTACGAAATATGGCAATGAGGATTAAGCTTCTTGCGTCTCGGATAGAGGTGCTATAATATGAAACGGATCAAAAATCGATCAAATGCTTAGCACGGTGAAGTCATGACGAAGGAACGTTTCCCTGATTCAGCAATGCGAACTCTTTTCGCTGCCATTCTCGCACTCGAGACCGAGGCTGAATGTCAGGCTTTTTTTACGGATCTTTGCACCATGTCCGAGCTGAAGTCCCTTTCGCAGAGGTTGATGGTTGCCGCGCTATTGCGGCAACAACGTACTTATGGCGAGATCACCGAGGCCACAGGTGTTTCCGCAGCCACAATCAGTCGGGTAAGCCGTGCCATGAATTACGGCGAAGAAGGTTATCAACTCATTCTAGATCGTCTTGTCGGCTGCGAAGTCGAGAAGGATGCAGAAATAAAATAATGAAGACAACAGGAGCAATCTCACATGGGTCTATTTGACAAAATCTTCGGTACGTACAGTGATCGCGAGATCAAACGCATCGAACCTATCATGAATAAGGTCTTAGAGCTCGAAGAATCGTTTTCGAGCAAGAGCGAGGCTGAAATGCGCGGCATGACAGCGATCCTCAAGCAACGTTATCAAGACGGTGAAACGCTGGATAATTTATTGCCTGAGGCTTTTGCTACAGTTCGTGAGGCCGCCTGGCGCGTCTTGGACATGAAGCATTACCCGGTGCAGATCATCGGCGGAATCGTCCTGCACCAGGGCCGTATCGCTGAGATGAAGACCGGTGAAGGCAAGACGCTGATGGCAACATTGCCGGTATATCTCAACGCCTTGAGCGGCAATGGGGTCCACGTAGTTACAGTCAATGACTACCTGGCCAAACGCGACAGCGAATGGATGGGTAAGATTTACCGCTACCTTGGTATGAGCGTCGGTCTTATCGTTCATGACATGGATAAATCCGAACGCCGCAAGGCTTATGCCAGCGACATAACCTATGGTACAAATAACGAGTATGGCTTCGATTACTTGCGTGATAACATGGTCAACTTCAAAGAGCAGATGGTGCAGCGGCCGCTAAACTACGCGATTGTTGACGAAGTTGACTCAATCTTGATTGATGAAGCCAGGACGCCGCTGATCATTTCGGGTATGGGCGGAGATTCGAGCGAAATGTACGGCAGGGCAGATGCCTTTGTCCGTACCTTGCGCGCTTTTGTCATCGCCGAAATGGACGATAAAGAAGAAGCAGATTCCGTAGCCGGTGACTCTGATTACATCGTGGACGAAAAGGCGAAAACCGCCGTTCTGACTCAACATGGCATACAACGCGCCGAGCGTTACTTCCATATCGACAATCTCTCGGATGAGAACAACTTCGAGCTGCAACATTACATCAATAATGCGCTCAAGGCTCACGGCACTATGCATCTTGACGAGCAATACATTGTGAAAGACGGCGAAGTCGTCATCGTCGATGACTTTACGGGTCGCCTGATGATAGGCCGCCGCTATTCGGATGGGTTGCACCAAGCCATCGAGGCAAAAGAAGGTGTAAAGGTCGAGCACGAAAGCAAGACTTTGGCCACCATTACGTTCCAGAATTACTTCCGCATGTACAAGAAACTCTCGGGTATGACAGGTACTGCCTTAACCGAAGAAGAAGAATTCAGAAGTATTTACAGACTTGACGTGATTGTTGTCCCGACAAACAAGCCGATGATCCGTATGGACGAACCCGACGCCGTCTATAAGTCTGAGCAAGGCAAGATGCGCGCAGTTGTGGAAGAAGTGAAAGCGGCAAACGCCAAAGGCCAGCCTGTCCTGATTGGTACGGTATCTGTCGATAAATCTGAGAAGATAAGCAGCTTATTCAGGAAAAACGGTATCAAACACAATATTTTGAATGCCAAACAGCATCAACGTGAAGCGGAGATCGTAGCGCAAGCCGGACGCTTTGGCTCGGTGACAATTGCGACGAACATGGCCGGCCGCGGTACGGACATTATCCTGGGTGGTAACTCGGAGTACATGGCTCGCCAGGCTATGCGGGAAGAAGGGTACGACGAGGATCTTATTGAGTCATCGACAGCCTTCAATGAGACCAGCGACACGGTAATCCTCGAAGCTCGCGAGAAGTTCCACAATCTTGAAAAGAAATATAGACTGCAAACCGATGCCGAGAAGCTGAAGGTAGTCGAAGCCGGGGGTCTCTATATCGTCGGTACGGAACGCCATGAATCACGTCGTATCGATAACCAGCTGCGCGGCCGTTCCGGACGTCAAGGTGACATCGGCAAGAGCAAGTTCTACCTCTCGCTGGATGACGACTTGATGCGCCAATTTGGCGGCGACCGCATGAACAATCTGTTTGCGACGCTGGGTGTGGATGATGATATGGAGATTCAGCACAAGATGCTGTCAAATGCTATCGAGTCCGCTCAGAAGAAAGTGGAAGGCCGCAACTTCGGCATTCGTAAGAACGTCCTTGAGTATGATGATGTCATGAATCAGCAGCGCGAGGTAATTTATGCCCAGCGCCGCGAAGTCCTGGAAGGTAAGGACTTGAGAGATATCTTCGAAGACTATATCCGTAGCACGATTGAAGAAATTGTCCGCGATTTCAGCCATGGCTGGGAGAGCTCGCGTGAATGGGATACCCTGGGTCTCAAAGCCAGACTAATGGATGTCACCGGCGAGCTGCCAATCTTCGCTACGCTTTCTGAGATGATTGAAGCAGGAGTCGATGCCGCAGAGCTGATTGTCGATGTCCAGGATCAAGCGATCAGCAAATACCATGGTCGCGAAGCGGAGCTTGGCGGACCGGAAATTATGCATGAAGCAGAGCGAGTTGTCATGTTGCGGACCGTCGACAATAAGTGGATGGATCACATCGACGCCATGGACACGCTTAAGAACACGATCGGCATGCGTTCCATCGCTCAACATGATCCGGTGGTGGAATATCGTCGGGAAGGTTTCGAGATGTTTACGGAGATGACAAGCTCGATCGCTGAAGAGTGTGCCAAGCTGATCCTTCGCGCACAATTCGTGACCAATCAGCCTCCCAAGCGCCAGGAAGCCCCGCAAGAACTTGAAGAGAAAAAGGAAGAGGCATCAGCGATGCACGCAGCCCAGGCTGAAGCCCAGGCCAAAGCCAAGGCCCAGGCTCAAGCCCAAGCTCAAGCGAAAACTGCTCCGGCTCGTAACGTAGGGCCGGCTTTGCCTAAACCGGCTCAAGCCCATCGGCCCGCTGAGCGAAACATAGAGCCGGCAAGCCGAGACAAAGACAAAGTAGGCCGCAACGATCCTTGCCCGTGCGGAAGCGGCAAGAAGTACAAGAATTGCCACGGTAAAGCATAAAACAGACGACACTTCCTTTTGTCCGCCAGGGCAGAGGGAATTTTTTAGAGGGGAATCGCTCGAGTCTTATCCAGCATGTTGGTCAAAATGTGTCGTGTGAATTGCTTTTTAGGGACAGAGCACTTATAATTATAGATCGGTGATACATCATCGAAATGGATTTGGGGACGTACTGGTTTCGACAGGGTCGTTGCACCTTATCCAGCGGGTAGTGGATGTCCGTTGGCCACTTAAAAAATCGGGCACTTAAAGTAATTGCTAATAACGATTACGCTTTAGCTGCTGCTTAAACCAGCAACTACGTAGCCCCGAGGATCTGTAGTCGGATCAGCTGCGCCAGTTTCAGACCTTGCCTGAGGGAGGTTAATCAGGAAAACGCCTAATCCTAAGCTTTGCGGACCAAGGTGTATTTATGAAGCTACCGGAGTGTCTGCCTGTCAGGCGGCGAAGATACGAGGGGAATACTCTGTAGACTGACTGCACCCGGAGAAGGATTTGGGAATATGGTTTTGGACAGGAGTTCGATTCTCCTCGTCTCCACCAACCACCCCCGCAAACGTTGATTTGCGGGGTTTTTTATTCTGCTTAGGTAATTGTCCTTTGGCCGTTGAAAAAAAATGATTGACTACACTTACATTGCCGTGCTATTCTCAGCAAAATTAAATAAAAGCTAAACCGATGAAGTGAAGATAAAGGCAAGTCGTGCACATACAGAGAGCCGGGACGCTGAGAAGCCGGCAGAACGCAGTTTGCTAAATGGATCACTGAGGGCGCAGTCAAAGGCAGAGATTGCCGAGTATTCTGCGACGTAGGGCACGCGTCAGCTGCCGGGGATATGCTTGTATCCCGACGAGAGCGAAAGCATCTGCTTCGAACTGAGGTGGCACCGCGGATTTTGATTATGAGATCCGTCCTTGACAGACAAACGTCTGCTTGGGCGGATTTTTTTAGTCGAAGGAGGGTGGTCACAATGATCAAACCAAGCTTAACAGAGGCAAAACAGCTGGCGCGCGGGTACAAAAGCATTCCGATCAGCCGCACCTTATATGCCGATACGAAAACCCCGATCGAAGTACTGCGCATTTTGCAACGCATCAGCAGGCATTGTTATCTTTTGGAGAGTCTGGAGGATGCAAGCCGCTGGGGTCGTTATACGTTCCTGGGCTATGATCCGCAGATGGGGATTGACTGTACGGACGGAGCGGTAAGCCTCCATGCCGGTACTCGTGTGACAATGAGAACCGAAGATCCGCTTGCACTGATCAGCCAGATTATCTCTGATAACCAATGCCCGCGCGTGCCGGGGCTGCCGCCGTTCACGGGCGGGCTGGTCGGGTACTTTGCCTTTGATTTTGTGAAATACAGTGAGCCCAAGTTAAAGCTAACAGCTGTTGATGAGGAAGGCTTCAAAGATTTTGACCTCATGCTGTTTGACAAAGTCATCGCTTTTGACCACCTGCGCCAGCAAATATTTTTAATCGTTCAAGTCAAAACCGCTGACCTCGAACAGAACTATCACAAGGCTGTCCTCGAGCTCGAGCAGATGGCAGAACTGATTCAGAGCGGTGATCCCGCTGAAGCCAGACCGTTGCAATTGAAATCTCCTTTTAGCGCGCTGTTTGACCAGGCTGACTTTTGCAAGCTGGTAGAGCGGGCCAAAAGTCACATTGTCGAAGGTGATATCTTCCAAGTGGTACTCTCCAATCGCTTCTCGGCTGAGGCAGAAGGCAGTTTGCTCGATACCTACCGTGTTCTGCGCACGACGAATCCATCGCCTTATATGTTCTATTTTTCGAGTGATGATCTGGAAATTGCCGGAGCTTCGCCGGAGACCCTGGTGAAACTGCAGGATGGGGTATTGCATACTTTTCCGCTGGCCGGAACCAGACCTCGCGGGCAAGATCCTGAGGAGGACTTGAGGCTGGAACAGGAGCTTTTGGCTGATCCGAAAGAGCTGGCGGAGCACAATATGCTGGTCGATCTGGGGCGTAACGATCTTGGCAAAATCAGCCGCTTTGGCACCGTTTCAGTAGAACAGTACCTTTCAATCGAGCGTTTTTCTCATGTTATGCACATCGGTTCTACGGTCAGAGGGGAAATCCGCCCCGATCAGACGGCTTTGGACGCCATTCGCGCGGTGCTGCCGGCCGGTACTTTGTCCGGGGCACCCAAACTGCGTGCCTGCGAGATTATCAATGAGCTTGAGAACAATAAGCGCGGGATTTACGGAGGGGCAATCGGCTATATCGATTTTGCCGGCAACATGGACACCTGTATCGCGATTCGCATCGCGTTTAAGAAGAATGGCAAAGTCTTTGTGCGTTCGGGTGCGGGGATCGTCGCCGACAGTGTTCCTGAGCTGGAACACCGGGAATGCCTTAACAAGGCTCAGGCCGTTATCAATGCTTTGAACCAGGCTGCAGGAGGAATTGACTCATGACCTTGCTTATCGACAATTATGACAGCTTTTCGTACAACCTCTACCAGCTTGTAGGCTCGCTTGATCCGGAGATCCGAGTCATTCGCAATGATGAGCTTACCATCGAAGAAATCGAACGCCTCGAACCTAGCCGAATCATCTTGTCTCCTGGTCCGGGACGCCCGCTTGATGCCGGTGTGTGCGAAGACGTGGTGCGCGCTTTCGCCGGCCGCCTGCCCATACTGGGAGTATGCCTTGGCCACCAGGCCATCTGTGAAGCTTTTGGCGGAACCATCACCTACGCGAAAACGTTGATGCATGGTAAAGCCTCGGACATCATTCTGGACGGAGGCTGTCAGCTGTTTCAGGGTTTGCCTGAGCATATTCAAGGGGCTCGTTACCATTCTTTGGCCTTGGCGGGAGCA
>JAAYZH010000169.1 GCA_012514965.1 Clostridiaceae bacterium
GGAAAGCAGTCAAGTACAGACAGAGTTGCATAAATGCGAAGAACAAGTTGCTGCAGGGAAAGAGTTGCCAATCGAGAATGTCAAGCTGGCTGCCTTGAAGGCTCAAGTGGCAGCCAAACGTGATAATGTCGACAAGCAAACAGCTGTTTTTACTAAGCTGCATGCGCTTTTCAATGAAAAGGATAATTTACTAGTCTCATATAATGAGGAAAGGCTTGCTCGGGAGTCGTCAGATGCCGAAGCAGCGCATGTGGAAAGACAATTCTTACAGAGTCAGGCAATGCTTTTGGCCGATCTACTGGAAGAGGGGGTACCTTGTCCTGTTTGCGGTTCCAAGGATCATCCTGCGCCTGCTCTGGATCAAGGGGAGAAGATAACACAGACTGTTTGGGAACGTGCACGAAAAACTGCCCAAAGTGTGACAAAACGCGTAGAAAAGCTTGTTTTAGAGCTGGCCAAATGTCAGCAAGACGTAGAAGCAAAACAAGCTGAATTGTCTGACTTGATGGGTACTGCTCTGCCCGAGATTACAGATAGACTGGTACTGGAGGAATATCAAAATAAAATTCGTCAGGCTGCGGATCTTCTGCAAATGGATGAAGTGCACGTAGCAGAGACCGAGAAAAGATATTCTGACCTCGAACAAGATTTTCTGCTGGCGCAGCAAAAAGAGATTGATTTGCAGAAACAGCTGGCATTAATAGAGAAAACGCGTATCACCTTCGCGAATCAGCAGACAGAACACGAACTGCTGGTTCTTGCCGCTAAAAGTCGTATTGAGTCGGCAAACCAGCGGCTGGCAATGCCGAATATCGCTGCAGCTGAGGCGCAGTTATTACAGCTGCAAACGAAGGTAGAAGAGGGTACAAAGCTTGAGACCAAGTTACGTGATGAACACGCGCTCGTTCAGGGCAAACTGCAGACCACTCGTGGTGAACTTACATCCGCTTCTTTGCAACGAGAAGAAACTGCGGAGCAGGCAGCCAGCGCCGCCAAAAAATTCGCGGCTGATCTTGTTGCAACAGGATTTTCGTCACACAAGGCTTTTACGGATGCATTGCGCAGCGAAACACAGCAAATTGAACTGGAAGAGGCGATTACGCAGTACAAACAGGCTTTGCATCATAATGCGCAGCAACTGGCTGAGCTGACAGCGAAATTAGCCGGTAAACATGAACCGGATTTGGAAGCTTTGGCCAGACAGCGAGAGCAGGCAATCGCAACAGTCAAAGAGTGGACCGAACAAGTGCAGACCTTAAAAATGAAGATCAAGGAAGACACGGAACGACTGTCCCAACTAGAAAAAACCTTACAGTCTTTGGCCGAGTGCCGCAAATTGCAAGGATTCTACGATGACATGTCAAATGTGGCGGGCGGTCGAGTCAAAGGATCTTTGCGCATGAGTTTCGAACAATACGTGCAATCCTTTTACTTTCGGCAGATACTCGAACAGGCGAATCTTCGTCTCGGTGTGATGAGCAGTGGCAGGTATTTGCTGTTACATCGTTCGGAATCCTACGGAGGCGGTGCGCAAGATGGTCTGGAGATGGATGTGCTCGACAGTTATACAGGCAGGCAAAGACCTGTGCAGAGTCTGTCTGGTGGCGAAACATTTATGGCATCCCTTGCTTTGGCGCTGGGCCTGTCCGATACGATTCGCAGCTTGAGCGGAGGGATAGAGGTCGAAGTGATGTTCGTTGATGAAGGCTTCGAGTCTCTAGATAGTGAAGCATTGCAGAGGGCAGGGCAGACCTTGCTCAAACTTTCTGGACAGGATTGTTTAGTAGGCTTGATTTCGCACGTCAATGAACTTAAGGACACAATTGCCCAACAGGTACATGTACGTAAAACGAACAATGGAAGTCACATCGAGCTGGAGACTCGCTAAGCCTATGATATTGTACTTTCAAATCGAACAGAGGAGACTGCGATGAAGTGTCCGAAGTGTTTTCTCGAGAATTCTGCTGGGCAGGGATTTTGTTCGCGCTGCGGCTCTGATCTGATGGATGAGAACCAAGGACGCGATTCGTACTACTCCGGATCTCGCGGTTCAGCTCAGAATGTGCTGAAGGGGCCGGATTCTGCAGCTGACAAGAAAACGAATCCGCTTCGCCGCGGTGCTTTGGCTTTCCCGTTGCTCTTGCTTGTAATGTTGCTGTTGGGTGCCGTAATTTTCGGCATGTCGCAGCTTTTCGCCCGTGATGAAGTGATTGAACCTGACGACACCTCGCTATTATCACTTGCCAAAGACAACGCGGATCTCTTTACAGACCGCTATTCAGACATTCCCTTTGCTAGTGCTGAATTTCTTTCAGTACGTGAGGCTGAAGTCGATGGTGAAGATTACTACATTCTTACTGGCATCTTCCGACGTGAGGATGATTTGGCAGTGTATGAAGGTGAATTTCAACTTTACTCAATTTGGGATTCTAAGGAGAGGAACTGGCAGGTTCAATCCATCCTTCCTGGGAGCAAAACCTTGTATGTCGACCCCAAGACTGTTTTGAATAGTGAGGATGTTCGCAAAAGTCTGGCTTATTTGACTGTCCGGAGCGATCAGGGCAATCTATGGCAGGTTTTGGCTGATAATCTTGAAAACCTCACAATTGCGGATATTGAGAAGGATGAGAGCGGTACTTCCGCGACCGCCAAGGTGGATTTTGTCCTGGCTAGTGTTATGAGAGAACTTTCTGCAACGGTCAGCCTGAAGTTCAACTGGTCTTATGGTACATGGCATTACGAACGCGGCAGTCTCGACATTCTTGCGGCCAAAGAGGTGCCCAAAGCGGAGGCGGTCTTCAACTTCGGTGAAGCAGAGGTCAAGGCGTTGTGGGCCGGACAGACTCTGCAACTCGCTCCGTCTTCAGGGCAGATATCTGCCATTCAGGTCTCGATTCCACTAGAAACTCCCGAAGCAGTTTTGCAGAATATTGAGATCTTTGAGATTACACCCGGCAGCCAGGATGGAGTGTATGATGTTCGTTACGCTTTTGATATCAATATTGGGGACTGGTTTGTAATTAACTGGCAGGCAGAACAAGAATTTTTATTTGATCTAGAGGGTAAATCGTACTATCCTAACCAAGATAAATCGGTGTTTCACTGGGAGTCGAGGGAAATTAACATTTCTGGGGAGTGGTTTGGCCAATATAGCACCCCCGACAACAAGACCTTTACTATAAAATTAAATATAGTACAGAGAGCGGAAAATCCGCTGCATTACATCGGCGAAATGACGATTTCTTCACCAAAGGGTGATCTTGCACCAGGGACCTATGCGGTGACAGCAGAAGTTAACAGTGAAACATTATTGCTTAATCTCAATTATGGCGAGTGGCTTAGTGA
>JAAYZH010000170.1 GCA_012514965.1 Clostridiaceae bacterium
AGGCCAAAGAGTTCCGTCATTCTGTCATGCGGCAGGTCGAACAGACGAATCAGAGCGCCGACTGCAACAGAAGAAGCCACCCGAGGGTTGCCCAGCTCTTTGGCAATTCGATTCATCGGCAGAGAAATCACGCGCTCGTCAGTGCTCTGCAGACTTTCGTCAGCAAGAACGAAGCCGCTCTCACGCAAGGACTGCAGATGCAGGTCGATGCTGTCCTGGTTCAGCGCCAGAATACCATCCACCATGTAGTCGTGGGTGCGAACCCTCTGGCGGGAAATACGCATGTTTGTAAAGTTATGACCGCCACGCACGCGTGACATCAGGTCTTTGGTCGAGAAGATGTTGAAACCGTTGTGCTTCAGGTACTTTTCGAAGACTGCCCCGGCCGTTTCGATACCTTGACCGGCAGCGCCTCCAATGAGCAAATTGAACATAGTTTACCTCCATAATTGAGATTTTTAGTTAATTCCCTATAAGTTTAGCATGTTTACTTTTATGACGAGGAACATATGTTTCTGAGAGTGGGTATTGGCGTAAGCAGCCTGCTTCTGCGGCAGCGATATGTGATCTGGGTCAAAACGGACTTGCTTATGGTTACTCTCTGGACGACAACGAGGGACGGCAATGAAGGACCACGGAGTTTTTCTCGCTAATCTTCACATTCTTTCACATTCGCGTAATTCTAGTATCATCTTTGTGTTGTTTAATGTAATCGTAGCATTAGTAATAGCTACTCCTCTTTTTTCATTATTTTTCTCCTCTTGTTCAGGACCTCGGTTGTGGCTGCCGGGGTCTTGGCTATTTCCCGGAAGTTTTCCGGGATTTTTTTCTATGCGTGCTTATGTACAGAAGCCTGGTCTGTCGCAAAAGGGCTGGTCAATGCTATGATATTTGTATTAAAGAAATTTGGAGGAAGCCATGAAAACGGATGTTGAAATTGCACAGGAAAGCAAACTTTTGCCGATTGCCGAGATCGCGTACGGACTGGGTTTGCAAGATACAGACTTTGAACCTTATGGCCGTGACAAGGCCAAGCTGAGTCTTTCGGTCCTGGAGCAAGCCCGAGCTGAGGCCGACGGCAAGCTGATTCTGGTAACCGCAATCAATCCTACCCCTGCCGGAGAAGGCAAGACTACTACGAATGTCGGTCTATCCATGGCCTTGAACCGTCTGGGCAAGAAGGCCATTACCACCTTACGTGAACCCTCCTTGGGACCCTGTTTTGGCATTAAGGGCGGCGCGGCAGGCGGAGGCTACAGCCAGGTCCTGCCGATGGATGATATAAACCTGCATTTTACAGGTGATTTTCACGCGATTACTTCAGCGCACAATCTTTTGGCCGCCATGCTGGATAATAGTCTGCACCAGGGCAACCCCCTGGACATAGATCCCAAGCGTGTCGTCTGGAAGCGCGTGCTCGACATGAATGACCGGGCCTTGCGCAATATTATTGTCGGGCTGGGCTCCCGCGGCGATGGTGTAGTACGAGAAGCGGGCTTCGACATTACGGTGGCTTCAGAAATCATGGCTATCCTCTGTCTGACTTCTGGCATGACCGATCTCAAGGCTAGGCTGGGTCGTATGGTTGTAGCTTACACATATGCGAATGAGCCGGTTACCGCCTCTGATCTCGGTGCTACCGGGGCGATGGCGCTGCTTCTCAAGGATGCGATCCTGCCTAACCTCGTCCAGACCACCGAGAATACCCCCGCGATTATCCATGGCGGGCCCTTCGCGAATATTGCGCATGGCTGCAATTCGATTCTAGCCACGAAGACTGCACTCAAACTCGCGGATTATGTAGTCACGGAGGCCGGTTTCGGGGCAGATCTGGGAGCCCAGAAGTTCTTCGATATCGTTTGCCGACAGACTGGCATGAAGCCTGACGCAGTTGTCCTGGTGGCAACCGTCCGAGCCCTGAAGCTTAACGGCGGTCAGGCCAAAGAAGATCTTGGGCAAGAGAATCTCTCTGCCCTGGCGGCGGGTCTGCCGAATCTCGAACAGCATCTGGAGAACCTGCAGAAGTATGGCGTGCCTGTAGTCGTGGCGATCAATCGGTTTCCGAGCGATACAGATGCCGAACTGGCTTTGCTGGATGGGCGAGTCCGGGCGAAAGGTGCGGAGATCGCGCTTTCTGAGGTGTTTGCCAAAGGCAGCGCCGGCGGTCTGGAGCTGGCGGAGAAAGTCATCGCGCTCTGTGAGGGCGAATCTGCGTTTCAGGTACTCTACGATGACAAGCTTAGTTTGCGGGCAAAGATTGAGTCGATTGCGAAAAAAATTTACCGCGCCGACGGAGTGGACTTTGGAGCCGGTGTTTTGACGCAGCTGCGTCGATTCGAGAAACAAGGCTATGGCGCCTTGCCGCTGTGCATGGCGAAGACACAGTATTCTTTCTCGGATGATCCCAAGAAGCTCGGCGCGCCGAGAGGGTTCCGCATCACCGTGCGTGAAGTACGCGTGAGCGCCGGAGCCGGCTTCGTTGTCGCATTGACCGGCGATGTCATGACCATGCCGGGTTTGCCTGCAGTACCGGCCGCGACCGGTATGGATATCGATTCAGCTGGCCGGATTACGGGACTCTCCTGAGTGCGTTCAGCTTAAGGCGTATGCTATAATTCAGTTTGGTAAATCGAAAGACCGGAGTAGCTATGCCGCAAAAACAAGTTTATGACAACGACAGTATTTCATCCCTCAAGGGCGCAGACCGCGTACGTTTGCGCCCGGGGGTCATTTTTGGTTCCGACGACATCGTCGGCGCTCAGCATCCCTTTTTCGAGATTCTCTCGAACTCGATCGATGAAGCGCGTGAAGGCTACGGCAATGAGATCGTAATCAAACGATACGAGGATCACAGTATTGAGATCTCCGATAAGGGGCGAGGCATTGCTTTGGACTTTAACCGCAAGGAAGGTCGATACAACTGGGAACTTGTTTATTGTGAGCTCTATGCGGGCGGTAAGTACAACACACTTGAAGGGGAGAACTACGAGTATTCCCTGGGCTTGAATGGTCTGGGTGCCTGCGCCACGCAATATGCTTCGGAATTTTTCGATGTCGAAGTGTGCCGCGACGGTACAGTGTTTCAACTCCACTTCGAAAAAGGCGAGAATATCGGCGGGCTGAAGAAGTCTCCCGCGCCTAAACAGCGTTCGACCGGTACCACGCAGCGCTGGAAGCCGGACCGGCAGGTCTTTACAGAGGTTGAGATCCCTGTTGAGTATTTTGTCAATGTTCTTAAGCGCCAGGCCATTGTCAATGCCGGTGTAACCTTCCATTTTGAAGACGAGGTCAGCGGTGAAGACCTGACCTTCCTGTATCCGGATGGTGTGCTTGGTTTTGTCCGTGAAGTAAACAATGATGTCGGCATTTCGACACCGAAGAGCTGGCTGGCAGAGGGCAGCGGTTCCGACCGTAAAGACAGACCGAACTACAAGCTTCGCGTAGAGCTGGCTTTTTGCTTCAATAACGAGAATCCTCTGCAGGAGTACTACCACAACTCTTCCTGGCTGGAGCACGGTGGATCGCCCGAGAAGGCAGTGCGCCTGGGCTTCACGGCGGCCTTGGATAAATTAATAAAGCAGCGGGATAAGTACAAGGCGAATGAGACCCACATCACCTGGCAGGATGTCAGCGACTCGCTGATTTGTGTGGTGAATTCATTTTCTACGCAAACCAGCTATGAGAATCAGACCAAGAAAGCGATCAATAATCGTTTTATTCAGAACTTCATCTCTGAGCTGATTCGAGAGCGCCTGGAGGTCTGGGCGATCGAACAGCAGCAGGAGGCCGACCGCGTCCTGGACCAGATGCTGATCAATAAACGCAGTCGCGAGAGCGCCGAGAAACAGCGCATCACCGTGAAGCGCAGCCTGATGGGAAGCCTGGACATCAACAACCGCGTCAAGAATTTCGTCGACTGCCGTTCTCGCGAAGTCGGCCGCCGCGAACTCTATATTGTGGAGGGTAATTCGGCTCTAGGCTCGGTCAAAATGGGGCGCAACGCGGAATTCCAAGCTGTTATCCCGATCCGCGGCAAGATCCTGAACTGCCTCAAGGCAGACCTTAATCAGATTTTTAAGAGCGATATTATTACTGACTTGATGAAGGTGATCGGTACCGGTGTTGAAGTAACGAATCGTAATAACAAACAGATTGCGCCATTTGACCTGGAACAGCTCCGCTGGAACAAAATCATTATTTGTACAGACGCGGACGTTGACGGCTTTCAGATCCGCACATTGCTCCTGGCGATGTTCTTCCGCATGACGCCGACGCTCTTACGGGAAGGCAAGATCTTCATAGCCGAATCGCCGCTCTACGAGATCACCTACAAGAAGGGCAAGGACGAAAAGACACTTTTCGCCTTTGATGACAAAGAGAAAACTGCCGTTCTGCAAGAGTATGGAGCCCGCTACTGTCACCTGCAGCGATCGAAGGGTCTTGGTGAGAACGAACCGGAGATGATGTGGGAAACGACCATGAATCCCGAAACACGGCGACTGATCCAGGTGCAGACCGAGGATCAGCAAAAAATGCAAGAGGTTTTTGACCTCCTCCTGGGGGACAACCTCAGCGGGCGCAAACAGCATATAGAAGACAATGGTCATCTGTACCTCGATATGCTTGACGTGGACTAAAGAGGGGGACGAAAGAGAATGGCACGTAAAAAGAAAACCGATGTTCAGCGCGAATTTTCAGAGGAGAAGGTCGCGATTATTCACGAACAGGCCATCACGGACACGCTGCAGACAAACTACATGCCTTACGCGATGAGCGTCATTATTTCACGCGCGATACCTGAGATCGATGGCTTTAAACCCGCTCATCGCAAGCTGCTCTATACGATGTACAAAATGGGTCTGCTCAAGGGCAATCGCACGAAGTCCGCCAACGTCGTGGGCCAGACCATGAAGCTGAATCCGCACGGCGATCAGACCATTTACGATACGATGGTCCGCCTGACGCGCGGCAATGGCGCCCTGCTCCATGCCTACGTCGATTCCAAAGGGAATATGGGCCGCCAATATTCGCGTGATATGCAATACGCTGCAGCCCGTTACACCGAGGTCAGGCTGGACAGCTTCGCCGCCGAGATGTTTGGCGGCATTGAACGCGATATCGTCGATTTTGCGCCAAACTATGACGGAACAATGGAAGAACCGACCCTGCTGCCGGCCAGCTTCCCGTCTATTCTGGTGAATTCAAACCAGGGCATAGCAGTCGGAATGGCGTCCAATATCTGTTCTTTTAACCTGGCTGAAGTCTGCGCCGCGACAATCAATTACATTAACGATCCCTCCACGGATGTACTTCGAGTCATGCCGGCCCCCGATTTCCCGGGCGGCGGCGACTTGATCTACAACCTGGATGACATGCGCAAGATCTATGAAACCGGGCGCGGCAGCTTTCGCCTGAGGGCGAGGTATCGTATCGATAAGAAGAACAATCTTATTGAGATTTTCGAAATACCTTACTCGACCACGGTGGAAGCCATCATTGAGTCGATTGTGGATCTGGTCAAAACCAACAAGATCAAAGACATCAACGACGTGCGTGACGAGACGGACCTCAACGGGCTCAAAATCACGATTGATGTCAAGCGCAACACGGATTTTGAGGTGCTGATGCATCGGCTCTACAAGATGACGCCGATGGATAGCTCCTTCTCCTGCAATTTCAACGTTTTAATCAATGGTACTCCCCGGGTCCTGGGCGTAAAACCGCTGATAGCGGAATGGCTGGTCTTCCGCCGGGGCTGTGTGCGCCGCGATAAGCTTCACGAGCTTGCCGAGAAGCAACAAAGGCTCCACCTCTTGCGCGGTTTGGCCAAGATTCTTCTGGACATCGACAAAGCCATTCGCATTATTCGGCAAACCGAGGAAGAGTCCAAGGTAATTGCGAATCTGTGTGAAGGCTTCCACATCGATGCCACACAGGCCGAATACGTGGCCGAGATCAAACTGCGTCAACTAAACCGTGAATATATTCTCAAGCGCACCCAGGATATCGAGCTGCTCGAGAAAGACATCGCAAAGATCGAGAAAATTCTCAGCGATCCCAGGCTTCTGGACAAATTGATTTTGGCCGATCTTGAGCGAATTGCAGACAGCTACGGGCAAGAGCGCCGAACACAACTGGTGGCCGATGAAGACATAACGGAAATCTCAGCTGAAGCGATGATCGATGATTACAAGCTCAAGCTCTTCCTGACGCGTGACGGTTACTTGAAGAAGCTCGCGCTGACCTCCTTGAGGAGCGCCGGTGAGCTGAAGACGAAAGAAAACGATTTTATAACGCAGGAGCTAGAGAGTAATAACCGTTCGGTCTTGTTTTGCTTTTCGACCAAGGCAAACTGCTATCGTCTGGGTGTGCACGAGCTTGAGGACAACAAGCCTTCCGATTGGGGCAATTACCTCCCCAATTTGCTGGAACTCGACGCCGATGAATCAATCTTCTTCGTCCTTGTTCACGAGCGCAATGAAGAAGATACCTACACGGGTGAGATTTTGATTGCTTTTGAGGACGGTCGTGTTTCGCGCATCAATATGCAGGAGTTTGAGACGAAGACCAAACGTCGCAAGCTGGTCAAAGCCTTCAATCCCAAGTCGAAGCCGGTAGGCGGCGTCTATCTGGCACCCGGCAACGAAACGCTGGACCTCATCCTCATGAACGAGCAGCACCAGGTCCTTTTGTTCTCCTCAGCCTTAATTGAGCCTCTTAACAGACGCTCGAATTTTGGCCAAAGAGTACAAAAACTCAAGAAAGGCTCGCGCACAGAGGTGTTCCGTCAGGCATCGGAGCTTGCCTTTGATGATGCGAATTACTACGTTGCGAGAACGCTGCCGCAGCCGGGACGTTACTTGCGTGAAGAAAGTTTGACAGCCCGTCAGATCGGGCTCGAGGAGCTCTGATGATGCCACAGAATATGAGTACACAGGACAAGCAAGCTGTACAACAGCAATTCTGGCGTGTGCGGCCGGCTGCAGCTGCAGATGAAGACGCGGTCGCCGACATGTACCGGGAAGCCATCGCGCTTCTGGCCTCAGCCGGGGTCGATCAGTGGCAGGATGGCTACCCCAACGCGGAGAGCTTCCGCCGCGACCTTGCCAGAGGCGAAAGCTATCTTCTGGAGATCGGCAGCGGCCAGGAGTGGACGCCTGCGGGAACAATGTACTTAAGCTTTGCGGGTGAACCGACGTATGCGGAGATCGAGGGCAGCTGGGGCAGCGCTGAGCCGTATGGAGTAATACATCGCGTAGCCCTGAGTCCTTTATTTCGCGGCCAAAACCTGGTCTCGGCTTTTTTCATCTACGCTGCGGACAGTGCTGAAGCACGTGGAGTAGACGTTTTGCGCATCGATACCCACGAAGAAAATCACCGCATGCAAAGCACGCTCGCGCGAAGCGGGTTTACGAAGCGCGGTGTCATCTGGCTCAACGGCGCTGATCACAGCCCAAAATTTAAGCGTTTCGCCTATGATGCGGATTTGGCCGCGTTGAGACGACACATCCAAAACAAGCCGCCTCTCCGGCTGCAATGGTCTGCCGGAGCGGAGACGAAAGAGGAAGTATGACAAGAGAGATTTTTGATATAGCAGTAGTCGGCAGCGGCGGAGGCAGCATCCTTGCGGATACGGCAATGATCACCGGACATCGAGTAGCCTTGATTGAGGGTACAGCCTGGGGCGGAACTTGCCTCAATCGAGGCTGTATTCCTACCAAAATCATGGTTCACGCCGCCGATCTGATTCGCGAAACGCAGCACGCGGCATCCATGGCTCTCGATGGTCAGCCGCTCACGATAAACTGGCAGGCTCTCCGTGAACGGGTTTTTGGCAAAATCGATGAGGGTGCTTCCATGCCGGACTACTACGCCTCGGCGGGCAATGTCGTTCTCTATATGGCGATGGCAAGTTTTGCCGGCAGAACTTCGGTCAAGGGTGAAGAGCTTTTTGCCTTGCACCTGAAGACCGCTGCCGGAGATGTCAGTGAAATTCTGGCGCGTAAGGTGGTTTTGGCCAACGGCGGTCACACGTTTATCCCACAGGGGCTGGGACTGGAAGATGTCGGCTTTGCGACCTCCGAAAGCTTCTTTACCCCGGAAGGTTTTCCCTCCAAGCCATACGAGTCGCTGATTATTGTCGGCGGCGGTGACATCGGCTGCGAATTTGCGCATATTTTTGCCAGTTTTGGCACCAAAGTCAAACTTGTTCAGCACAATGTTCGCCTGGTGCCGCGCCAGGATGGCGAGATCAGCGCCAGACTTCTGAAAATTTTCGAGCATGACGGGGTCGAAGTGTATTTGAACCGCGATACGGTCGAAGCGGGTCGCAGCAGAAACGGCAAAACCATGCGCGTTGTACATCGCGTGACAGGTGAAGAAGAGCTGCTCGAGGCAGAGGAGATCTTCGTTTCTCCGGGGATCCGCGCGAATAGCCCGAGCTTGAATCTGGCCGCGATTGGTTTGCGGACGGCCGATAACGGCTGGATCGAGACCAACGAATATCTCGAAACACGGGTGCCCGGAGTCTATGCCCTGGGTGATTTGAACGGCCATCAGCAGCTGCGGCACAAGTCCAATTATGAAGCAACGATCCTGGCCTGGAACCTCTTGCAGGAGGGGGCTTCGCATCCGGACAAGCGCCGTCAGGCAGATTATGACATAGTGCCTTCTGCTACATTTACGGCTGTGCAGATCGGTGCGGTGGGGCTGACAGAAGAGCAGGCCCGCTGGCATCATGTGCCATATAAGGTCGGCTACCTGCCTTTCTCCGCTACCGCGCAGGGCTATGCCAGGGGTTTTCTGCCTGATTCCCTTGTAGATGGTTTCGCCAAAGTCCTTGTGACTCCGGATGAGAGCCGTATTATTGGTGTCCATATTCTGGCGCCGGAAGCATCCAGTCTGGTACAGCCTTATGTGTACATGATGGCTGCGGCCAAAGAACCACAGTTGCGTCCTGATGCTCCGGCTGTTGTGCAGCGTACGATGACGATTCATCCATCTTTGTCTGAGTTGCCTGCCTGGGCCATAGGGAACTGGCGTGAGGGCGAGGAGGAGGCTCTGTTATGAGTCTAAAACGCGTTCTTCTGATCGCTACGGGCGGCACAATCGCCAGCCGGCCTGCCGGCTGCGGCTGGGAGCCTCAGCTGAGCGGCGAACAGATTCTCGATTATGTGCCGGAGCTTAAAGATATCGCGGACTTCGCTTCGCTCCCCTTGTTCAGCATCGACAGCACGAATATGAATCCGTCGTTTTGGCTGCTCATTGCCGAAACGATACGTGAATACTACGATCATTACGATGCTTTTGTGCTGACGCATGGGACCGATACTTTGGCCTACACTGCCGCTGCTCTGAGCTACCTGATCCGGAACAGCCGCAAGCCCATCGTGCTGACCGGCTCGCAAAAGAGCATCGCTCTGCGCGACACCGACGCCCGCCGCAATCTGGTCGATGCCTTCATCTATGCCGTAGACGCGGACGCCTGCGGAGTGAAAGTCGTTTTTGACTCGCAAATTCTCCTGGGTACGCGGGTGCGCAAAACACACACGCAAAGCTACAACGCCTTCACCAGCATTGATTATCCGCCTATCGGCCTGATCCGCAGGGACGCTGTGCTTTATTTCATCAAAGAAATCCCGACGGAACCCGTGGCTTTTCGTTTGGCCATGGACGCGAATGTAGTGGTTCTTAAACTGGTACCGGGCCTGATGCCTGAGATCCTGTCCGCTATGGTCGAATTATCACACGCAGTGATTATCGAGGGCTTCGGAGTGGGCGGCTTGCCGAATATCGATGGCTGGAACCTCGCGGATGTGGCAGCGAAACTTTTGGCAGAGAACAAAATCCTGGTAATGAGCACTCAGGTGCAGCATGAAGGCAGCGACATGGGTGTTTACCAGGTAGGTCACGAACTCAAGCATATTCTCGGGATGCCGGAAGGTTTCACAATGACACCCGAGGCTTTGACTTGCAAACTTATGTGGATACTGGCGCAGACGCGAAACCCGCAAGAGGTCAAGCGCCTGCTCTATCAAAGAATCGATCACGATATTCTCTAGCTTTGTTTAGTTAAAGAAACTCTTGTAAAGCTCGCGAATTGCGTAATTGCAGAGGGTTTCTTTAATTCCGAAGAGAATCGATATTTCGGAAGGGCCTTGGACGACCAGGTCGATATTGATACCGGCGCGGCTCAGGGCATTGACGGCGCGGCCCAGGACACCGACCGCGCTTTTCATTGCGGCACCGACGGCCATGACCAGAGCAAGTCCGTGGTTCACATAACATGAGTCGACCTCGAGCTCCTTGAGTATGCGAGTCACGACCAGTCGCTCTTTATCCGGGGTGAAAACCTCTTCACGCAAGACGATGGACAGGGAATCGATACCGGATGGCATGTGCTCAAACGGGATGTTGTAATCCGACAAAATCTTCATCACTTCTAAGGCGAAACCGACCTCGCTGTTCATGAGGTACTTTTCGATGTGAAGAATGCAGAAGCCTTTTTTGCCCGAAATGCCGGTAATAATGCCGTCAAAATCGCTGCGTCTCGCGACGATGGAGGTGCCTGCGCTGTCCGGATTATTCGTGTTCTTGATCTGCAGCGGGATGTTCCCGCGGCGAACAGGCTCAAGGGCAGCTTCGTGCAGGACGGAAAAACCTGTGTAAGACAATTCGCGCATTTCGTCGTAGGTGAGCTCGGTGATCGGGTGCGGATTGGGAATCAAGCCGGGGTGCACAGAATAGACGGCGTCGACGTCCGTCCAGTTCTCATAGATGCGGGCTTGGAGGGCAGCTGCGAGAATCGAGCCGGTGATGTCAGAACCGCCGCGGGTAAACGTGATGACGTTGCCTTCTTTCGTGTAGCCAAAAAAGCCTGGGAACACCACGATATCAGAGCGGTCCAGCAAACTGTCACGCAGATTATCATAGGTTTCAGCCAGGGGTCTGATGACCCCCTTGATGTTGCTCAGGTAGAAACCTGCTTCATCCGGTGAAATATAGGTGGCGGGAATACCGCTGTTGCGTAGGTAATCGGCGATCAGCTTGGCGTTATTATCCTCACCGGCTGCCTTGAGGGCATCCGTCAGGAGCGGGAAGTCATGGCCGTAACGCTCGATGCGAGCCGACAAGTCCTGACGAACCAGCTCTGTGTAGTCGGTGGGAATGTCCAGCGACTCCGCGATCTCGCCGTAACGCGACGCGATTTTCTCGATCAAGTCACGCCCTTCGTAGTCATGGGCAATTGCCGAGGCCAAAGCAATCAGCATATCGGTGATCTTGCTCTCTGAAGCCACGATCTTGCCGGGGGCGGAGACCACGATGTATCTTCGGTGGGAATCACGCAAAATGATATCACGCACTTTGCGGATCTGTTCGGCAGAGGCCAAAGACGAGCCTCCAAATTTACAAACAATATCTTCCATTGAGGTAGATCCCTTCAAGAACAAAATTCGGTCTCATAATAGATGAATTTCATCTTTTGTTCAATAATTGCTATACTTACAGGGCAGATTTCATTCATGGCAAGGGTCATTTAGGCCTTGCGGACAGAGGAGAGAGCCATGTTCAGGCAATGGATTCCGGATGCTTATTATCAGAGTCTGGCACAAGTCCCGATTCAAGACTTGTTCCGCAGGGGCTACCGCGTGGCTTTGCTTGATATTGACAATACGCTGGCTGCCCACGGAAGCAGCTTTGGCCAGGACTACGCGCACGCGCAGGTAGACCGTTTTCAGGCTGCCGGGTTTCAAGTATACATCCTTTCGAATGCGTTTCAGCACAGAGCTGAGAGTTTCGGGCAGGACTTCGGTGTGACCATCATCGGGGATGCCGGCAAGCCAGGCACGAAGGGTGTAGAGCGGGCATTGCAGGAGTCCGGAGCGCGCCGAGAAGAGCTCCTGCTATTCGGAGATCAGCTCTTCACTGATGTCTGGTCGGGTACGCGAGCCGGGATTATGACAGTTCTCCTGGATCGTTTGAGTACCCACGAGCCATGGTATATTCATCTCAAGCGGATCGGGGAGCGATTTGTAAAATATGCAACGAAGACACGCGCACATTTTGACCGCATTCCGGAAGTCTCTTCCGAAATTGATGAGAAGAAAGTGAACCTGTGACGGCCGTACAGCCGGATTTCGGTCGTACCATCCACGTTCGAGCTGGATATTGGAGAATATCCCCCCGTTTTGTCTTGCCTATTAATGGCAAAGTCGATAAAATTAGAAAAAGCTTGTGGCTTTGCCTGGAATTCTGGCTAGGGCAGCGAGTTAATTATTTAGTATGTCTTAGCAATTAGGAGGATAAATATGATTTCCGCAGGTGAATTTCGGAATGGTGTGACGTTTGAGATGGACGGTGATGTCTATCAGGTAGTTGAGTTTCAACATGTGAAGCCTGGCAAAGGCGCGGCTTTTGTGAGAACGAAGTACAAGAATATCCGTACCGGCGCCGGAATTGAGCGCAGCTTCAACCCAAACGACAAGTTTGAGCAGGTTTCACTCGAGCGCCGTGACATGAGCTTCCTGTACAAGGATGGCGATCTCTACTATTTCATGGATGTCGACACTTATGAGCAGCAGCCATTCAGCCCCGACATGATCGGTGACAAGATTCAGTTTATTAAAGAAGGCATGGTTTGCAAGATCGTTACGTACAAGGGCACTGTTTTTGAGGTGGAACCCCCTACATTCGTCGTTCTGGAAGTTACGCAGACCGAGCCCGGAGTCAAGGGTGATACTGCTACGAACGCGACGAAAACCGCAACCGTCGAGACGGGTGCGACAATTCGTGTACCGCTCTTCGTGAACGAAGGTGATCTGGTCCGTATCGATACACGTACAGGCGCTTATATGGAGCGCGCCTGATTTTCGGGCGCTAGTGAATAATTATGGCTCTGGAGGATTCAGCAAGGGGTAAGGGCGACCGTACGATGTCGCTTGGCTTTATCGCGCAATACGCCGCGGAAGCCGCCTTACAGACCGATGGTGTAGCATCGCTGGAACACAGCAGCGTAGCGGCGTTCAAGGACTCCTTCGGTGTCGAGCACGAGGGTGAGGGCGTAGAAGTACGATTCAAGGCCGAGCAAGAAGGCCTGGTCGACATCACAGTCTACCCTGTCATTTATTTTGGCAGAATGATTCCGGAAGTAGCCTGGCAAATCCAGGTCAATGTCAAAGCTGATGTCGAGAAGTACACCGGCCTGATAGTGAATTCGGTTAATGTTTATGTCAGAGACATTATTCCGCAGGAGGAGGGTTTTGATGCGTAGTACAAGCAGATTGCTGTTGGCAATCGTGTCTGTCATTGCGATGGTCGTGCCATTGGTGTACGTCCTGATTCTACTGGGAAACACACAGGTGATCACGATAGGCCAGAGCTTTTTGCAGAATCGTCCTGAGGGCGTTTTCCGTGTTGTGCTGACTGCGGTTTTTTTACTGCTGGTGCTGTTTTGCCTGGCTTCTCTGATCTATGCCATTTTCGGTGCCCGTATGCGTAAGAGCCGGGCCAAGAGCAATGACATTGGTATGATTGATATCGGTGTCGGAGCCCTGGAGAATATCGCGTTGAATGCGGCCAAAGCCGCCCAGGCCGGCATCAAGACGGCGAAAGCCAGGGTCTACGCAGCTCCGGATGATCAGGTCGAAATTGAGCTGGTTGTGGTTTTGTATTCAGACGTCGAGATTCCCTTACAAATGGCAAAGATCCAGGACAGGGTGAAGAAGGATGTCGAGAAGTACACCGGGATCGGTGTACACAAGGTCAAGGTCAAAGTGACCCGTGTCGAGCTGATCGGTACAAAGGTCGAACGGTGAGGCGCTGCGTATGAAGCGTTTATTCGACCCGATCTTACGTCTGTTGCATGGCAAAGACGCCGGCATTGTCGGCGCCGTAGTCGGCTTTGGCTTTGCATTGCTCTGGGCGATTTTCGGTTTTTGGCGTACACTGTTCATCCTGCTGCTGACTTTGGCAGGTTATATTGTCGGAGCGCGCTTTTTCCGTAATTCGACGCATTTCCGCGAATTGATTGACAAATTTCTGCCGCCGGGCAGGTTTCGCTAAAGCTGGTACAAGTTAAACGGCCGCGGCCGGGAGGAGACAAGCCATGAGCAGAAGAGACGCCAGAGAAAAGGCGATGCAATTACTATATCAACTTGATTCGCAGATAGGCGATGACGAGCTCCAGATCACGAATTTTTTGCGCGAGAGGACTCCTTTGGCCATTCTTGACGGACCCGAAGAATCCCCGGCAGACGCGGACGAGGCTGGCAAGGCCGGACGCCGCGAAATGAGCGAGAGCGACCGCGCATACTTACAGGAGCTGGTAAGGGGTGTTAAAGGCGTCGAGAAAGAGCTGGACGAGCTTTACGGGCCGTACCTTGTGAAGTGGACACCGGAACGCCTGCCGCGCTTAGAGCGCGTTCTGCTGCGTTTGGGGACCTATGAAATCGTTCGCAATGAAGACGTACCTGATTCTGTAGCGATCAACGAAGTCGTCCGTTTGACCCGCAAGTACGCTGACGATGAAGCCTATTCTTACATCAACGCCGTCTTGGGCAAAGTCAGCCGCGCGATTGCGCAGCCTGCCGCCCCGGTGGCAGAAAGCCTCGCGGAGGAGGGAATCTCCGCAGACCGCAGCCCCGATGCAGCTGAGCTCGCTGCAGAATCGCAGCCGGCAGCCGAACCAGATTCGGAGTTTCAGACAGAGCTCGAGCAGGAGTCGGAAGTCGAGCTGCTAAATGGAGAGTAGAAAGCGTTCCATTACAGTCAGCCAGCTGAACCGTTTCGTTGCTGCTTTGCTGGCCGGCCAGGAACCCTTGCGTAACCTTTTGGTCCAGGGGGAGCTTTCCAATGTCAAGCGCTATGCCTCCGGTCACTGGTATTTCAATCTCAAAGACGCCAACGCGCAAGTATCCTGCGTAATGTTTCGCCAGCAGGCCGACGCTTTGCGTTTCAAGCCGCAGGACGGTCAGGCTGTCCTGATCGGCTGCCGCGCTTCACTGTATGAGCGCGACGGCAAATTCCAGCTCTATGTCGATACCATGCAGCCACTGGGCAAAGGTGATCTGCATTTGGCTTTTGAGCAGCTCAACGATAAGCTTCGGGCCGAGGGACTTTATGATGTTGCCCACAAACGCCCTTTGCCGCGATTCCCGCGGCGAATTGGCATTGCTACATCTCAGTCCGGCGCGGTAATCCGTGACATTATCAATGTCAGCAAACGACGTTATCCTTCCTGTCGTCTGCTCCTGGCGCCTTGTCAGGTCCAGGGGGAAGGTGCTGCGGCCAGCATTGCCTCTGCAATTCGTCGCCTAAATGACATCCCCGACATCGATTTGATCATTGTGGGGCGCGGGGGCGGTTCGCTCGAAGATCTCTGGGCATTCAACGAAGAATCTCTGGCCCGAGTGGTTTATGCCTCAGCCAAACCGATTATTTCTGCGGTAGGCCACGAAACAGATTTCACCATCTGCGACTTTGTCGCTGATTTGCGCGCACCGACGCCTTCAGCCGCCGCGGAACTGGCTCTGCCTGACCGCGTGCAGCTCCTGCGGGAGCTCGAGAGCCAAGGCGTGCGTCTGGGCTCTTTGCTCGAACGCAGGCTTGTGGCCGCCAAACACCGGCTTCAGAGACTTGCCGCGAACCGATATCTCGAGAACCCATACGAACGGATCGCGGACCGGAGGCTTTATCTGGACCGCTTAAGCGAAAATCTCGAACGTGGCTTTCGCCGTTATAATGACAACCAGAGCAACAACTTGTCCCGTCTGGCTGCCCGCCTCGATGCCTTGAGTCCGCTCAAGGTTTTAGGCCGAGGTTACGCGATGGTGACGGATGTAAGGAACGATAGACCGCTGATTTCCGTGGCGCAGATTGCGCCAAAACAGAAGCTTCGGCTGCACATGCAAGACGGCGTTG
>JAAYZH010000020.1 GCA_012514965.1 Clostridiaceae bacterium
AGGTTTTACGCGAAGAAAAACGGCAGGATAAGCCGATTTGCGCGAACGTCGACTTCTACACCGGTTTTATCTATGATTTGCTAGGTATTCCGAGTGACTTATTTACATCCATTTTCGCGGCAGCCCGTGTACCCGGCTGGTGCGCGCATCGAATGGAAGAGCTGATCAGCGGCGGGCGCATCATTCGTCCAGCGTACAAGAGTGTTCAGCCGCGCCGTTTGTACACTCCAATGAGTGAGCGTGAATAAAGGGTCTTACGCATGAGAGACAAAAACTTCGAGCCTGTACTGCAACTCCGTGAGCCGGTGGACTGGCAAGTGCCGCCGACTCCCGAGAGTGAGCAGAAACCGCGCGAACTGTCCTTGTTGAGCAAGACGTGGTTTAGCTTTCTCCTCGGGTGGACGACGTTTACAGCCATTTTCTTGCCGATCGCCGAGAAAGCAGGTTACTGGACTTCGGCCATTCCTGCAGGCATTCTCTTCGCTCTATATTTTACTGTTGTCATGTATCTGCATTACCGCCGCCGCTGATTGGCGGTTTTTTTGTGCTTTCGTTTCCAAATCCCCACGGTGAATCTGCTATCCTAAAGCTATATATATTCATGTGTTTGACTTTTGCAGTGAAAAGGAGAGATTGGTATGGGTAGTTTAGAAAATCGAGTGTTCGAGCATGATGTCATGGAGATCGTCCAGACTCGTTGGTCTTCACGAGCCTTTGACCGTGAACGCAAGCTGTCTGAGGAAGATCTCGGCGCAGTGCTGGAAGCCGCCACGTATGCGCCGAATTGTTTTAATGAGCAACCATGGCGCTGGGTAGTTGCTCGGCAGGGCAGTCCTGCCTTCGAGGCAATTGTTTCGACAATGACACCCTGTAACCAGGCTTGGGCTCCGGAAGCCAGCGTTCTGCTTGTCATGCTGAGCAAACAAACCTTTAGCTACAATAATCAGCCGAACCGCTTCGCGCGCTTCGATACAGGCACTGCTTGGGGCTATCTTACACTTGAGGCTCAATCACGAGGCGTACTTGCCCACGGTATGGGCGGCTTTAAGCCGGACGAATTGCGAAACAGGCTGGGTATTCCTGCTGATTTCGAAATTGTTGCCTTGGCTGCGCTGGGCTATTATGGCAGTCCGGATTACCTGCCCGATTCCGTGAAGGCAAAAGAGAAGCCGAATCCACGCAAGCCAGTGGTGGAAGTCATTTTCACGCCCGAGATTTAGCGTACATAAACAGGAGAAGAAAAGTGTTAGATTTTACTTTTTTCAGTCCTACAAGATTCTTTTTTGGCAAGGGTATGGAGAATCGTGCAGGGGAAGCAGCTGCGGCGATTGGCTCGAAGAAGGTCCTGCTGCACAGCGGCGGTGGATCCGCTGAACGTTCTGGTTTGCTGGCCAGGGTCCGTCAATCTTTGGCTGAGGCCGGAATTGAGTATGTCGAATTAGCGGGTGTCGTTCCGAACCCTGAATTGGATCTGGTCTACACGGGGATTGAGCTTGCCCGTGCTGAGAATGTCGACTTGATTCTCTCGGCAGGCGGTGGGAGTGCAGCGGATTCGGCCAAAGCGATCGCGGCAGGTGTGCCTTATGACGGTGACGTCTGGGATTTCTATATTGGCAAGGCTCAGCCGGCCAAAGTCTTGCCTATCGCTACGATCATCACCTTGGCGGCAACTGGTTCTGAAGGCTCGAATTCCTCTGTGATCACAAAAAGAATGGGGGACACGGTCCACAAACGAGGTTTAAACAGCGACCTGATTCGCCCGACATTCAGCATCTTGAATCCGGAGCTTACGTACACACTGCCCGATTATCAGCTGGCTGCCGGTGCTACCGATATGATCGTTCATGTTCTGGAACGTTACATCACGAACACCGCGGACGTCGATCTCACGGACCGTCTGGCTGAAGCGCTGATGCAGTCCGTGATGATTGCCGCGCCGCAGGCTTTGGCCGACCACGAAGATTATGCTTCGCATGCCACTTTGCTCTGGGCAGGCAACCTGGCACACAACAACACCGTGGGCGTAGGCAGGGAACATGACTGGTCTTCACACCAGATCGAGCACGAGATTTCCGCCTACTATGGCGCGACCCACGGCGCAGGTTTAGCTGTACTGGTACCGGCATTTATGACGTATACGCTGTCTACGAATGTTACGCGCTATGTGCAGTTCGCTACTCGTGTCATGGGTGTGCCTAACGACCCGGGACATCCGGAGGCAGTGGCAAGAGAAGGCGTTCGCCGCTTCCGTAGTTTTCTGGACAGTCTCGGCATGCCGGATAACTTACGTGCCTTTGGCGTCAAGGAAGAGGACATTCCTGGCTTGGCACGCGGTGTGCGCCGGACAAATGGCGAATTTGTGGGCTTCTTCCAACCCCTGCGGCAGGAA
>JAAYZH010000171.1 GCA_012514965.1 Clostridiaceae bacterium
AATTCGCTGCCGACCGCCGATCCATCCAGAAGATCATAAAGGATCTCCGGATCCGCGCCGTTCAGTACAAAGGTCCTTACACCTGCCGGCACCGCCACTCTGGCAGCCTCCAGCTTCGTCCGCATACCGCCCGTGCCCCGGCTGCTCCCCGCGCCGTTGACCGACCCGTTCAACCCTTCATCCTGAATATTCACGAACGGCACCAGTCTGGCCCCCACTCCCAGGCGCGGATCCCTGTCATAAAACCCATCAATATCGGTCAGAAGAACGAGGCCGTCCGCCTTGATCAGGCGGGCCACCTGAGCAGACAAGGTATCATTATCGCCATGGAGAATCTCTGAAACGGATACGGTATCATTCTCGTTGATAATCGGCATGATCTTCGACTGGAGGAGTCTCTCAAGCGTATTCACCACATGACAGCTCTCTTCCCCAAGCAAGTCCTGGCTGGTCAAAAGAATCTGTGCAATCGTGCGGTTGTACTCACCAAAATGCTTGTCATAGTAGTACATCAGCTCACACTGACCGACGGCCGCGCAGGCCTGCAATCCAGGTACGTCCTTCGGCCTTTCCAAGAATCCAAGCTTACCCATGCCTACCGCAATCGCCCCAGACGACACCAGCAGCACTTCCATATCGCGATTCGCAAGGTCCGACAAAACACGGATCAAGGTCTCGCTGCGGCGCAGATTCAGCTGCCCCGAAGGATACGTCAGCGTCGAAGTGCCGACCTTCACAACCAATCTCTTTATGCCGGCGGCAGAAATACCCATATGCCTCTCCTCTGTTTCATTGCTAGATAATCATCTTATCACGGCAGGAGCATTTGCCAATATCTCAAGCCCAAGAAGGCAGAAAGCCCGCATTTTTCGGGAAGAAATTCGCCCGCTTACGCTTTGCGGTCCGCTAATTTGGCCAAAAAGCTGTCCCGATCGACGATAAAACGCTCCAGCTCACCGCGAGCCACCAAGAGCTCACCCTCATGCGCCTCCACCGCAAACCTCAGGAGTTTGCGGTCCACCTCCACAAGCTCAGCCCGGCAAACAACTTCCGCCCCCAGCCCACTCGCGGCCAAATGACTCAGCTGCACCGATGTCCCAACCGTACTCGCCGCTTCCTGTATCTGTTCAGCCACAGCCCTCCAACAGCATTCCTCAAGCCAGGCCAAAAGCCGCGGTGTCGCCAGCACCGACAAATCACCGGACCCCACCGTCAAAGCCACATCCTCTTCCGTTACCCGATTACGAATTTCGAATTTGTATCCTGTTTCCATATTCTTCCTCCAGCCGTCCTTGTGTGTACTGTTTGTTCTACCAAAAAAGCCTCCCGAAGGAGGCTTGCTTGTCTGAAATTAATCGTGCATCAGCTCAGGAGCGACTTCAAAATTCGGCTGACATCAGAGCCATCGGCCTTGCCCTGGACCAGAGGCATCAGGTCTTTCATAACCTTACCCATGTCCTTCATCGATGTGGCACCGAGAGCCTCTACCTTACCGCGGATCAGCTCCGTCAACTCAACTTCGCTAAACTGCTTGGGCAGATAATTCTCGAGCACCGCAATCTCGGCTTCAGCCTTTTCAGATAAGTCCGGACGTGAAGTGCCAATCTCGTTCATGAGCTCACGACGCTTCTTGACTTCCTTCTGGACCACCGAGATAACCACTGCGTCATCAGCCTCGATCTGCTGATCCTTCTCGATCTGCAGAACACCGGCCCGAACAAGCTGAACCAGCTCCTTGCGGACCAAGTCCTTGTCCTTCATCGCTGCTTTGAAATCTGTGGATAATTGTTCCTTAAGCGTTGTCATGATTAGTGCTTTCTCTTGCGTGCGGCTTCAGACTTCTTCTTGCGCTTGACGCTGGGCTTCTCGTAGTGTTCTCTCTTACGAACCTCAGCGAGCACGCCTGAACGAGCAATCGAACGTTTGAAACGACGGAGGGCACTATCCAGAGTCTCATTATCTTTAACACGGATTTCTGACATACATTTCCCCCCCCTCTTCGCGTTGAATCAATATGGAATAACCACATTACGCTAGCATTCAAATATTATAGTCACTTGGAGCGTTTTCGTCAATGTATTTTTGGCAGTTTATATGTCTTGTTCGATTTATTGTGGCTCTTGGAGGTAACTTTCATGGGCGGCGTTGGGGGGCAACTTTCGCAGGCATTCGTCGCGAGATAGGCTAGTGGCCAAAGTTCCGTTCATGGGCGGCGATGCTCTTCGACTGCGTAAACGTGGGGGCCTCATCTAGAGGCAGCCTCTTCCAAATCTTTTTGAGCTGGATCGAAAGGAGTCGCGAGATGAATTGCTCTGGGCGAGGACACTGAAAAAGTTGAGTTAATCATGGTAACTTTTCAGGTTGGAAGCGGCAAATGTTGTCATTTCAGGGGGCGTTTATGGCAACTTTCGCTGGTATTCGTGAGGCGAGGACGTATAGCGGCAAATGTTGCCATTCAAGCGACTTTTTCAGTG
>JAAYZH010000172.1 GCA_012514965.1 Clostridiaceae bacterium
CGCCGATGTGCTCGCGGAAGAGTCTGATATCTTCGAGCGAAGCGCCGGCACTGCCAAAACCGGTCGAAGTCTTGATGAAGTCGGCCCCGGCCGCAGTCACGGCCTCGCAGAGCGCGACTTTTTCGTTCAAGGTCAAGTAACAAGTCTCAATGATAACTTTCAGGATCTTACCCGGGAGCGATTCACGAATTCCCCTGATCTCCGCTTCGACCAGGCCAAAATTGCCGTCCTTGACATCGCCAAGATTGACCACCATGTCGATTTCTTTGGCCCCTTCGGCCGCAGCCTGAACAGCCTCGGCAATTTTCACTTCTGTGGTTTGGTAGCCCAAAGGAAAACCTATAACGGTACAAATCGTAAGACGATCACCGTAGGCGTCAGCGATACGCTTGACGTAGGACGGCGGTACACAAACGGAGGCGGTCTGCCACTCAATTGCTTCATCGCAAAGGCTCTGAATCTCAGGCCATGTCGCCGTAGCCTTCAGCAAAGTATGGTCTACGTGTGTCAAGATTTCTCGAATATCCAAAGCATTATCTCCTCTTCTTCTCCGGCCCGGCTGAAACCGTGCCTTCTATGCTTGATTGAATCAACTATAGCGTGTCACGCCGTCGCGATCGATTTTGGCATAGATCAACGGCTCGTCCGGCGGCGCCTGCTTACTCAAGCGAAGTGCACCGCGGAAACGTTCCATCGCCGCAGACAAAAGCACTCTGTCATTAGTCCTGAATTCCGCAATTGCGTCGCCTTTGCGAACATAGTCACCTGTTTTTTTGAGCAAAATAAGTCCGGCGGCCGGGTCTATCTTGCTGTCTAGCGTCATACGCCCTGCACCCAGGAGTGATGAAGCCACGCCAATTTCTTCAGCATTCATGTGGTCAATATACGCGTCCTCCCAGGCATCCAATCCAGCAGAGAAGCGCGCCTGTGGCAAGCGGCTCGGCTCGTCGACAACGGTCGAGTCTCCCCCCTGCGCCGCGATCATCGCCTTCAGGCTGGCGAGGGCATGCCCATCATGCAACGCCGCTTCTACACGACGCCGGCTCTCGGCCGGACTGAGGTCGAGGGCCAGCTCGAGCATACCTGCTGCCAGACTCAAGCTCACTTCCGTAAGGTCCAGCGGGCCATCCCCGCGCAAGGTATCGATGGCTTCCTCCACTTCCAGGGCATTGCCGATTTTACGGCCCAGAGGGATGTCCATATCGGTCACCAGCGCAGCCGTGCGACGGCCGGCGCGTTCGCCGATCGCCACCATCTTTTCGGCTAGAAGAATCGATTCATCCAAGGTTTTCATAAATGCGCCGGAGCCGGTTTTGACGTCCAGTAAGATGCAGTCACTGCCGGCGGCGATTTTTTTACTCATTATAGAAGCGGCGATCAAGGGAATACTGTCGACCGTGGCCGTCACATCTCTGAGCGCGTACAATTTCTTGTCACCGGGGGCCAGGTCGCCGGATTGGCCGATCAAGGCAAGACCTGTCTCGTTCACAATGCGGAAGAAGTCCTCCCTGCTGAGGGTAGTCCGGAAACCGGGGATGGCTTCCAGCTTATCTACAGTACCGCCGGTATGCCCAAGGCCGCGACCAGACATTTTTGCAATCTTGACACCGCAGGCAGCCGCCAGCGGCAAGGCCACCAAGCTGGTTTTGTCCCCGACTCCGCCGGTAGAGTGCTTGTCCGCTTTGCGCCCCGGAATGGCGGAAAGATCCACCTGGTCTCCGGATTCAGCCAGTGCCGCAGTCAGTGCGTAGGTTTCAGCATCATCCATGCCTTTGAACCAGATGGCCATCAGCATAGCCGACATTTGGTAGTCCGGGATCTTACCGGCGACATAGTCGTTCACCATAGCGCGGATCTCAGCTTCGGCGAGAGTTCCGCCGTTGCGTTTCTTGAGAATCAGATCATACATTCGCATTGCGAGATGCCTCCAATTTATCTAGCTGAAAATTAGCGGGTGCTTTTGTCAAACGGTACACCGGAAGAACGCGGGGCCTGCGAGCGCTTGGAGAAGAATGCAAGCGCTACCAGAGTCGCCACATAGGGCAGCATTTTGTAAACATTGCTGGGCAGCGGCAGTCCCTTGAGGAAGGGTATGCCGGAGTACGCACTTGCGAACGTCTTCATCAGGCCAAAGAAAAATGCTGCTCCCAATATCGAACCCGGACGCCAGTTGCCGAAAATCAAGACCGCCAAGGCCAAAAAGCCGTAGCCGGCGACCGTAGCATTGAAGTTCGTCGAAGTAGGAATAACAAAGACCAGGCCGCCTATACCGGCCAGCATACCTGAGATAAAAACACCTTTGTAGCGGATACGGTAGACATTGATACCCACAGCGTCAGCAGCCTGAGGGTATTCACCACAGGAGCGCAGACGCAATCCAAAACGAGTTTTCTTGATCACGATGGCTGCAACCACAAAGATCGCGAGGCCCAGATATGTTGTGATATAAGCGTTTTGGAAGAACAAAGCGCCGATCACGGGGATGTCACCGAGCACGGGGACTTTGGCCAGACGGAAGGTATCGTTGAAGGGGATCTGCTGGACCTTCTGAACGGAACGGGTAATAAAAATCGCGAAGGCAGGCGCAAACATGTTGAGCGCAGTACCGCTGATGACCTGATTCGCGCGCAGAGTAATCGCGGCATAAGCATGCAGCAGGGAGAAAACGCCGCCCGCGGCACCGGCTACCAGAACTGCCAGCAAAAGCAGAATCTGTCCGCTGATCTGATCCTGCGTGAGATTGATAAACAAGATGCTGACAAAGGCGCCCATGATCATGATTCCTTCAAGGGCAATGTTCACTACGCCGCTGCGCTCCGAAAACATACCGCCCAAAGCAACGATCAGCAGAGGAATCGCAAAAAACATGGTCTGTTGGACAACAAAGGAAAGTGTGTTCATCTCTCTTCCTCCTCCTTAACGGCCGCAGCTTTACGTTTGGCGAGCAGCTGCTCCATCAGGTTCTTGAATAGCAGGGTAAACGCGCTGCAGTAGATAATGACAGCGATGATCATGTCAATTACTTCCGGTGTGAATTCGAACAGCTGGAGGTTGTAACCGCCTACGGTCAGGCTGGCCACAAACAGGCCGCTGAAGAAAATACCGATGGGGTTATTCAAGCCCAGCAGGGCGACCGGAATGCCGTTAAAGCCCTGCGGCGCCAGCACATCCACCACCTGGAGGAAGACACCGGTCTGGCCGAGATACATCAGGCCGCCGCCGATACCCGCCAGCGCGCCGGAGATGACCATAGATACCACGATGCTGCGTTTGGAATTGATGCCTGCATAACGGCTGGCAAAGGGATTCAGGCCCACAGCCCGCAGCTCGTAGCCAAACGTCGTTTTCGAAACAATAATGTAAACAATGATGACGAAGACGATACAAATCAGGATGCTCATGTTGAGATAGGAACCCTTGAAAGCCTCCGCCAGTCCCAGCGTCGGAATTTTGGCTGCCGCTTTGACCGGCCGCGACTGGTTACGCAGCTGATCGTAAACTGTTTCAACCACGAGCATATTCACCAGGTACATGCCGATGTAATTAAGCATGATGGCAGAAATGACTTCATTCACATTGCGATACGCCTTGAGGAAACCCGGGATACTGCCCCAGACAGCACCGACCAGCATAGCGCCAAGCACGGCTACGACCCAGTGAATCGGGGCCGGCAGGAAAGTCCATTTGCTGCCAATATAGATGGCGGCAAATGCGCCGGTGGTGAATTGGCCGGGTGTGCCGATATTAAAGAGCCCCGTTCGATAGGCAAAACCTACGGATAAACCAGTCATGATGATTGGAACCGCGATGTTGATCATTTGGCCGATCGAACTTGCGCCGCCGAAAAAACCACCGCGCAATATCGTGACAAAACCGTCAACCGCTTGATCCGGGTGCGACACCAGAAGAATAATAAAGCCGAACAGCAGACCTATCAAGATGGCGATAATGGAAGACGCAAAGCTCATCAGGCCGCGATTGCGCCGGCTGCGTTTACTCAGGTCACTCATACTGCCTGCCCCCTCTTCTGCCCGGCCATATAGAGACCAAGCTCGCGTATATCGATCTTCTTCGGGTCAAGTTCGCCAACGATCTGCCCTTCGTACATGACCAGAATACGGTCACTCAAGTTTATCACCTCATCAAGTTCAAACGAAACCAGCAGTACGGCTTTGCCAGCATCGCGCTGAGCCAGAAGCTGACTGTGAATGTACTCAATCGCACCTACATCCAGGCCGCGTACGGGCTGTACCGCTACGATCAGGTCTGAACCTCTGTCCAATTCTCTGGCCAAAATCGCCTTCTGCTGATTACCGCCGGACATGCTGCGGGCCATGGATTCCGGTCCTTCTGCACTGCGGATGTCAAAACGTTCAGACAATTGATTCGCATAATCCTCGACTGCGTCAAAGCGTATGAAACCATTCTTCTGGAACTGCGGCAGGTAGTAGGTCTGCAAGACCAGGTTCTGCTGCAGTGTGTAATCCAAAATGAGACCGAATTTCTGTCTGTCCTCGGGTATGTGGGAGAAGCCTGCCAGACAGCGCTGACGAATGCTATCTCGGCTGATATCCTTGCCGTTCAGGGAGATCTTGCCCTCCGCAATCGGCTCAATGCCAGTTAATCCATAGACCAGCTCAGACTGTCCATTGCCGTCGACACCCGCTATACAGACGATCTCGCCGCGACGAACCTGGAACGACACGTTGTCGACCAAAGCCTTCGTACTATGGGGCCTTCGAACCGAAAGACCTTCCACATCCAGAACAACTTCTCCGGGATCGGCCTCTTCCTTCTGCAAGAGAAAAACCACCGGCCGACCGACCATCATCTCAGACAGTTGCTCTGGCGTGACTTCGGGAACCTGCACGGTACCGACCAGACGTCCCTTGCGTAAAACCGTAACCGAGTCGGCAACCGCCATAATCTCTTTCAATTTATGTGTAATGAAAATGATTGATTTGCCCTCTTCGACCAGCTGACGCATGATCTCCATCAGCTCATCGATCTCCTGGGGCGTCAGAACAGCCGTAGGCTCGTCAAAAATCAGGATGTCATTGTCACTGTAGAGCATCTTCAAGATCTCCACACGTTGCTGCATCCCGACCGTAATATCACTGATCAGCGCATCCGGATCAATCGCGAAACTATAACGTTCACTCAGGGAGACCACCTTCTGCCTGGCCTCCTCCATGCGTAAAAACCCGCGGTTTGTGGTCTCATGCCCAAGGACAATATTCTCCAGAACAGTGAAGTTATGGACCAGCTTAAAGTGCTGATGGACCATGCCGATTCCCAAGTCATTCGCGTCATTGGGATTGCGGATCACCACATC
Organism: Clostridiaceae bacterium; assembly: GCA_012514965.1. Lineage (GTDB taxonomy): Bacteria > Bacillota > Clostridia > Saccharofermentanales > Fastidiosipilaceae > JAAYZH01. The sequence continues at coordinate 5,336 of JAAYZH010000172.1, forward strand.
CTCCCCATTGATACGAATGCTGCCCTGTTCGGCAGTATACATGCCAAACAAGACACTCATCAGTGTCGACTTGCCGGCTCCGTTCTCGCCCAGCAACGCGTGTATGGCGCCTTTCTCTAACGTGAAAGAAACATCATCAATCGCCTTAAAATTGCCAAACTGCTTGGTGATGTTCTTCATCTCAACAACGTATTCCACTCATAATCCTCCATTGCGCAATGCAGGCTGTAAGATCTCACAGTATACAGCCGGAGTTTCAAC
>JAAYZH010000173.1 GCA_012514965.1 Clostridiaceae bacterium
CGGGGCCTATTTGTATGGGGGCGGACGGAGGGGATGATCGGAATCGCGGGGTGGGGGGGGCGGACGGAGGGGATGATCGGAATCGCGGGGTGGGGGGGGCGGAGGGGATGATCGGAATCGCGGGGTGGGGGGGGGCGGCAAAGGCCGCATAACGCAACCGTTTGACATTTTCGGGCCTTCCGCGGCCAAATATCCAGATTATTCAGAGCTGGGGCATTCCTGATCAAGGCCCCGGGCTTATAATAGAGAAATCCAGTTGCGGAGGAGGTCCAAAGCAATTACCGAAGCGTTACAGGCCAAAATCGCCAATCTACCCACCGGACCGGGGGTCTATCAGTTCTACGACCGGCACGGCGGCCTGCTCTATGTGGGCAAATCTCTGAACCTGCGACGACGTGTCCGCTCCTACTTCGCGCCCTCCCAGAATTGGGAGAAGGCTCAGGGGATGCTCCCGCTGATCACCGATCTGCAGGCCCTGCCGTGTGACACCCACCTCGAAGCGCGCCTGCTCGAATGCGAGCAGATCAAGACCCTCCGGCCCCCCTTCAACAGCCAGATGAAAGGCGACAGACGCTACATCTACCTCGATCTGCCAGCAGACCGCCTCCCGCAGGTCATCAGCCGGCGTACCGACACCTCCGTCGGCCCCTTCCGCAGCCAGTGGAATCTCCGCCGATTTCTGACCAGCCTGCGCCTGCTCTACCCACTGGAAGAGCGCGCCGACGGCCTCCGCCTGACCTATCATCCCCTGCCTCTTCGCCTTTCCGCTGCAAGCCAAAGCAGCACCTCCGCCCTGCTCCGCCGCTGCTTGACCGAGGAAGCCATGGCCGATGCCCTCCTCACCGCCGCCGAACAGCAGATGCTTGTGGAAGCCGAAGAAATGCGTTTCGAGCGGGCGGCCTTCTTCAAGGATCTCCTCCCCACCCTGCGCCGCCTCAAGCACAACGCAGGCACTTATCGCGACTTCCTCGCCGGTACCTACCATGTCGCGTTGCCCTTGGCCAAAGGCACCCGCCACTTCTACATCCGCGACGGCCTAGTCGCAGACAGTGCCTTCGCAGGTGCGGATGAGACCTTCAATCTGGACCTGTTCCTGTTCATGGCGGCCGCCCAGCCCCGGGCTCTGCCTGACGAGAAGGCCGCCCTGGACTTCCGCGACATCGTTTTTACCGAGCTGCAGAATTTCCCGGCAGAGCAAGTCACGAGGCTTTGAAGGATGGGTTCCGGCGTCCCCTTCGTGAGTGTCAAGGGGCTTTGAAAGATGGGTCCCGGCGTGACAAAAGCAGAGCAAGTCAGGGGGCTTGAAGGATGGGCATCGACGTGGCAAAAACCTTCCTAATCCGAGGGCGAGGTCGGATTACAGCGATTTTTGTCATTCCAAGCCCTCTCCCGTGGCAAAAACCTTCCTAATCCGAGGGCAAGGTCGGAATACAGCGATTTTTGTCATTCCAAGCCCTCTCCCGTGGCAAAAACCTTCCTAATCCGAGGGCAAGGTCGGAATACAGCGATTTTTGTCATTCCACACGCTCCCTCCCGACAAAATCCTTTCCTCCCCAGAGCAAAAGTGCATCAAAAGCGCAACGAGAGAAAAAAGGGCTGTCTCGAAATGAAACGGCTCCTTTAATGATTCTGCTTGCTAGTGGAAGACAAGCTGCTGGGTCTGCGGGCACGTGGTTCGGAGCAGGTTCTGAGGGTGCGGTGGACAAAATTTTCGTTATTCCAAGCGCCGAGCACACACTTTCGCAATTTTTGTCCAAATCAGAGAGGGTCAGGTGGACAAAATTGCCGATATTCCAAGCGCCGAGCACCTCATCTCGATACTCGCCCTGCCCCAGTCCACTAAAAGCGTAAAAGAAGGGGGCTGTCTCATTTTGAGACAGCCCCCCTTCTGCGTGGAGCTTCTTACCAGAGTTGAACTGGTGACCTCATCCTTACCAAGGATGCGCTCTACCAACTGAGCTAAAGAAGCATTTGAAACAAGCAAAGAAGATTGTAGCCAAAGCCTGCAGAGTTGTCAACCTCCTGTTTTGCATAATTTGGTGTTCTTTGGCCGCTATTTTACTTCTGCCCTGGTTTGGTGTTCTTTAGCCAATGCTTACCTTCTACCCTAATTTGGTATCCTTTGGCCAATGCTTACCTTCTGCCCTAATTTGATGTTCTTTGGCCGCTGAATACCTTCTACCCTAATTTGGTGTCCTTTAGCCGCTGCTTACCTTCTGCCCTGGTTTGGTGTTCTTTGGCCAAGGTGTTACGCCTGTCCGTTGAGCAAGTATGACACAAGCTCTTTCTCGGCCGCGCTGGGGCTGGCGCTGTCGAAACCGGCGTCGATCAGCATGGAAGTCGGGCTTTCTCTCAGCTCAAGAAAGGACTGGGCAAGAGCCTCAGCCCAGATCCGATCCGGCTCGTCGAGACTCAGGAAGCGGACCAGGGGCGTCAGGGCGGTCTCGGTCGAGACGGCGTCTGATGCCAGGACCGGCAGGCCGGCGGCCTGGGCTTCGACGGCCACCATGGGCAGGCCCTCGTAGAGCGAGGGCAGGAGGAAAGCATCTGCTGCGAACATTAGGTCGGGGATGTCACGGCGCAGGCCTAAGAAGCGCACGGCGGCGGGGGGCAGTGTGCGCGCGGCGTAGGCCCGGACCTCGGTCTCGAGCTCACCGGTACCGATGTACAGCAAGACGCTGTCCGGGTAGGCGGCGCGGAAGGCCGCAAAGATGTCCAGCAGACGGAAGGGGTTCTTCTGCCGTGAGGGACGGCCGACGTGGAGGATCACACGCGTGGAGGGCTCGAGCGACAGAGCCCGGCGGACGGTGGTCCGGCGGGCGGGGTCGAAGCGAAACTTGCGGGTGTCGATGGCATTGGGAATAATGCCGACCTTGCCAGCGCGCCGATAGCGCGGGCCAAAGAGAAAGTCCGCGGCCAGACCGCTGCAGGCGCAGCGTTTGGCCGTGAAGAGGTTCAGGAAGGGCCGTGTGAGGCGGTGCAAGCACTGCTTGTCCGTGTCACCGCTGTGGCTGTGGGTGACGATCTGCCGCCCCATCAGCCAGGGGATCAGCATGGTGATGGCACTGCCGGCGTCGAGCACGTTGAAATAGACTTTGTGATATTCGGGATGCGCGCGAAGGGTCTTGTGGAGGGCACGCCATTGCGCCAGGACGCCTGAAGATTTCGCGGGGATATTGTAGATGCGGCAGCCGCGCGCCTCGAGCTCGTCGCGATAGGCTATTGCCGCGAAGTCGGTGACGAAGTCGAACTGCAGTTGCTGCGGATCGAGGCGCTCGAGGAGGTTCATGAGGTAACTCTCGATGCCGCCGAGGTTATAGGTCATGCCATATACCAGCACACGTTCCATCAGCTGTTCCTCTTGATCTGGGTGCGCCGGGCATAGAGGTCAACGAATTCACGCTTGACCAGATAGATCAGGCGGCCCAGGAGGCGGGCCAAAGCATTCATATGGTGATCCAGGCTAAAACGCAGCACACGCAACGTGTACTCTGTGGGCCGAGCCTGCCTGCCGAACGCTTGAAACAGGGGGTGGGCTGCCAGGCGGGTGACGAAAGCCTTGCGTCCGGCTCTGTCTAAA
>JAAYZH010000174.1 GCA_012514965.1 Clostridiaceae bacterium
TAGTAGAAGCCATCTCTGATGGACGGCCCAATCGCGAGCTTGGTCTCGGGATAGAGGCGTTTGACGGCCTGGGCAAGAATATGCGAACTTGTATGCCAGAAGGCGTGTTTACCCTCCGGATGATCAAACGTGAGGATGTCCACCCTCGCGTCTTCGGCGACAGTCTGACGCAAATCGACCGCCACGCCATTAACTTCCGCCGCGCAGGACACGCGCGCAAGTCCCTCACTCAAATCCCTGGCAATATCATAGGCACTCATAGGAGCGTCATATGCTTTGACCGATCCATCCTTCAAAATTACATTCATTTCTTCTCTCTCCTTGCTTTCGGCACTGCCCGCAGTCCGGGTCCGGATACAAAAAAGCACCCCCGGACAGTCTCAAATCGCTGTCCAAGGGTGCTTCTGACTTAGAAACACGGTTCCACCTTGTGATTTCACTCGCTGCTCTTCTTAACGCGAAGAAAACGGCGCTTGCGCATCAGCTCCGGAGCTGGTCTTCGTCACTTGCCGTACATAGGAAGCTTGCAGCCCTGGCCCCCCTCTCTGGAATGTTCTAGCAACGACTACTTATCTCCTTCATCACTATAGAGTCAATTATGACGTTTCAGCGTCTGCAAAGTCAATACGCAGAGGTTACAAAGGCCGGTAAATAAGGGGTACAAATGACAACTGCACCCGGAAATCGCGATGGCTGGCCGGTCATATCAGCAGTCTGGGGTTTAGCTGCCATAGTAAAGCGATTTACTTGAGAAAACCGGATCCGCAGTCAAATCAATGCCCAGCTCCCTGCAGATCTCATCATCGCTCTTCGAAGGAATGACCGTCGAATGGGCCTGGCAGCCGCGCAGAGAAGTCAGCTGCTTAAGTGCAGCCTCCGCCATGGGATTCGTCGCCGCGGAAATACTCAGGGCCAAAAGAATTTCTTTGGCATCCAGATCGTGCCGGTATTGGCCCAAAATGTGCTCTTTCAGAACATGGATTGGCTGGAGGATGACCGGCGACAGGAGGTGCAAGGGATCCGCTATCCCTGCCAGCGCTTTGATCGCGTTAAGCAGGCAAGCAGAGATAGAAGTCATCGCAGCTGAGCCTTTGCCCGTGACAATGCGTCCATCCAGGAGTTCCATAGCCGTGATTTGAATCATTAGGTCTTCATTATCCCCTGTAGGCTTTTCTGCCAGTTTTTTCGCATAGTCTCGCGCAGGCAGTACGACACTGCGGTCTTCTTCACGCAACTGAAGCTCATCCATCAGCAGTTTGCCGCGCTGTGAAACCTCTGCGCTCACCAAGCCCTTCTTATAGTCGCAGGCCAGGCGGAAACTGCGGCGCAGAATCTCCTGGTTCGCGGCTTCCCTGGCGGCCTGGTCATCAGTAATACAAAAGCCCACACGGTTAACACCCATTTCTGTAGGTGAATGGAAAGGAATGTCTTCGCCATTGATTTTTATTAAAATACGCTTCAGGAGCGGAAAGGCATCAATGTCTCTGTTGTAGTTCACAGCTGATACACCGTGATACTCCAGATGGTAGGGGTCAATCATGTTGACATCCATGAGGTCCGCGGTTGCAGCCTCATAGGCGACATTGACCGGATGCTTGAGGGGAAGATTCCAGATCGGAAAGGTCTCAAACTTCGAGTAACCGGCTTTGCGGCCGCGCTGCGTCTCATGGTAGAGCTGACTTAGACAGGTAGCCAGCTTGCCGGAATTCGGGCCGGGCGCGGTTACCACCACCAAACGACGCGTGGTCTCGACAAAAGGATTCGAACCGTAGCCTTCCGGGCTCACGATGGTATCGACATCCAGCGGATAGCCTTCCGTATAGGCATGTGTGTGGACTTGAATATTGCGCCGGCGGAGCTTATTGGCAAACATCTGA
>JAAYZH010000001.1 GCA_012514965.1 Clostridiaceae bacterium
AAATGCGTACACTTCAAGAATTGATCGACAGGCACAGTATCATCTGGTTCAGCATCGGAAGTGACAAGGACCTTTGCACACAGTTTATGAGCGAGCTGGCTGAGCTCGGCATGCTCTGGGTGAACGGCAGGCCCGTGACACCGGAAGATAATTGCAGCTACTTCATGGGCTTTGGCCCCTCACGTACCATCGGCCATATCAGTTGGCAGATCTGGCGCGTGAGCTGGTTGAACGAAGAATCAGATCCTGATCACCGTGAGCGCTTCTACAGTAACGGACAGATTCCCTTGCGCGTAGATTACGGCAAGTATCGTCGCGGTGAGGAAGACTATCTGGTCAGAGAAAATGTGGTCAAAATCGTCGGTGGTTTCACCTACCCCGTCGGCGGGCGTATTCTATTCGTTGATTAGTCGCCGTTCAAGTATCCCAAAGAAGCGAAAGGGCTGTCTCGATATGAGATGGCCCTTGTCATTATACGAAGCGAATCTGCCTAGAGGCTGAGCTTGTTGCGCTTGATTACTTTGGCCCCCAGATAGGCGACCAGCACACCGGCCAGGGCTTGCAAGAAGTTTAAGGGCACAGCCGCGAGAGCACCCCCGATTCCCCAAAACAGGTTGTCGGCGAGAAAGTACCCTGCAACCATCAGCAGCTCAGCCAGTGAAAAACGCACGAGCTGACCTCCAGCGGTCGCAGTATAGCCCTTATAGCGAACAGCGACAATCAGAGCCATCAGGCCTTTGATGAGTAAGCTAAACGGCGCGTACGGGCCGAAACCGGCGGCCAGATCCGCCAGGGCTGAACCGAAAGCTGCAGGAAGAGCTGCAATCGGACCAAGCAAGACTGCGCTGAGAAGGACAAAACCATCCCCAAGATGAATATAGCCGTACACGATCGGTGCCTTCAGAATGAACGTTCCCAAAAAAATTAATGCGCCAAAGACGCCGGTCAAGGCTAGTTTCTTGTAGTTCTTCATAAATACCTCCAACGATGGCGATGGCTAGTCTAAAAAAAACTCCGATCCTCTGTGAATCGGAGTCTAACAAAATGGTGGGCGATGCAGGGCTCGAACCTGTGACCTCACGCGTGTGAAGCGTGCGCTCTGACCAACTGAGCTAATCGCCCGTCAATGGTCTGATTATAGGAAATGTTAAGCCTGCCGTCAAATGTTTTTATTGACTGTGAGTGCTAAACGATCGTAGAACCCCGGAGTGTGCAGAAGCCACTGAAAAAGTCGCTTTAGTGGCACATTTGCTGCTGTACGTCCTCGCCGCACGCATACCGGCGAAAGTTGCCACTTCCACCCTCAAACGTCACCATGATTAACTGGACTTTTTCAGTGGCCTCGAGTGTGTAAGTGCTTTTCGCTCAATATGGAAACGACGCCTCGACAGGAATGGGTTTACGTGACGGTTGGCGGCGCTTCTTGTACAAGATTACTGTGAAGATGATCCCTACTGCCAGGAGACCCATCTCGACATAGCTAACCAGCATGCTCAGCTCTTCACTTCCGCTCAGGAGCGATGGCACCACCGATCCCATAAAGTTATAGACCATGTGCATAAAGATCGGAATCCAGATTGATTCCGTCCACACGTAAGCAGAGGCTAGTATTAAACCCGCAGCGAAGACATAAACACCTTGAACCAGGTTCGCATGGAAAAGGGCAAAGAACAGAGCGTTGAATACGATCGCCAGCCATGTGGGTACGATACGGCGAAGCTCTGCCAATAGGATCCCGCGGAACAACAGTTCCTCTGCGATCGGTACCATCACGGCGATTCCTAAGGTCAAAAGCCAGATGTTATCGGCTCGAAATGCCGATGTGAGCTGACCATAGACATCGATCTGGTCAGACCAGAACGTAAAGTTTCTGGCCAAATAATCCAGGAGAAACATCCAGCCTACAGCCAGGCCGAGAGCGCCCAGAATCATGAAGAGACTGGAGAGCCAGTCGACAGCGCGGCCGGGACGCGTAAGCACATAAAAACGCTCGCGTTTCTGGCGGGAACGCAAAAACAAGCCATAAATCAGCACTTGAACCAAGGAGTAAATAATAGCGGCCGGTGCGAAATCTTTGTAAATCAGCTCAGTAACGTTATTGGTGTAGTTCGTCATGTTTCCTTCGAGCATCTGCTCAAAGAGAAAGGGATCTACGAGAACACGGCGGAAAACAAAGACCAGCTGGACGACCAGAGAGGTGAAAAGGTGAACCAGCAAAAAGATCAGAGGCCAAAGAATTGACCCTGCATCGAAACCTGGACGGCGCGCTGCTCTGCTATACAGCAGGCGCTGGGACGGGGCCTGCTCCTGAATGGCAGGACCAAAGTAGCCCGGATCATAAGGGTCTTGCTGGGACATGTCTACCTCTTTTCTTTAGGGGGGAGCGAAGAGCGAATTACAGTCCTTGCTCCATGCGTTGATAGAAGGCGTTGAAGACTTTGTCCAGCTCTTTTTTGTCTCGAATGGATTGGAAATATTGTTGGTTGTCCTTGCTCTCGAGCTGACGCATGATCACCAGCTGAGGCTCGGTGTGCGCGCCTGTCTCAGGCTCATAACTCGCCATACAAATATAGGTGCGCCCGAACATACGGAAGCTGTCCAAAACCTGCAGATAATACTCGTTGCCGTTATCAGTGTCCTCGAGTACGAGCAAATCCTGGTCGCTGGCGGGGCCAACAGGAACAGGAAAAGACCAGGCCTTGGCCCGGGTCTTCTCCTGCTTGATGTTGTTTGTTTTATCAGGTGTTGCCATATGATTGTGTCACTACAGTCAAACTGCCTTACATTCAGTAGATTGGAAAAAATCGGAAAGCTTATTCAGCGTCTTCTTCCTCTTCTTCGTCCTCATCCTCGTCATCTTCGTCTTCTTCTTCTTCCTTCGCGCAGAGTTCTTCGTAGAAGTCGGCTACACGTTCGAACTCATCATCCTCGAGAGTTTCGAAACCGTCATTGCCGTCTTCCATTGTGATGACTTTGGCAAAAATAGCTTCCGGATCGTCGTCAACAGACAGGAGAACACAATAGACTTCACCGTCCATCTCGAAGTCATCGGCCAGGTAGAAGGTGTACTCTTCGCCGGTCTCTTCGTCAGCCATCGTAATGGTATATTCTTCTATGTCGTCCGGCAGGATGCCTTCCAGGTCAAGATCTTCTTCACCGTGATGATGATGTTCATGGTTGCAGTTTTCGTCATGCACATGCTCTGTCAAATCGATAATATTGTCATTCTGCTTTTGATCGTCGCTCATTTGTAATTCCTCCTATGGAATGCTGTAGAATGCTTTCGCTTGCCTATGTTCAATCTATTGTTCACGTTTGCGACGCAGTTCTTCCAAAAATGACTGCAGAATTATTTCTGCCGCCACCTGGTCCACTACGTCGCGTCGATTCTCTTTCTTCACATTGCCGGCGCGCAAGTACTGATGCGCCATTACAGTGGTCAAGCGCTCGTCGCGCAAAAAAACGGGGAGTCCGGTCGCCTCTCCCAGGCTGTCCGCAAAGGCTCTGGCACCTTCCTCCGCGGCTCCGGGCTTATTGTCTGTACGCTTGGGCAATCCTACTACAATACCCTCCACCTTATGCTGGCGGGCGAGCTCGATGATCCGGTCCATGGCCCAGCGAATGTCTTCGCCATTCCAGCGTACCGTCTCGATGCCTCGAGCCGTCATACCCAGCGGGTCGCTGAGAGCGACACCGATGCGGGCATACCCGTAATCTATTCCCAAGTAACGCGGCATAATCAAGGTGTCTACTCTTTGACCATGTCCAGATACTGGCGGATAATTACTTCAAGCAGCTCATCGCGCTCCATACGGCGGATCACACCCCGGGCACTGTTGTGGTTCGTAATATACGTAGGATCACCGGACAGGAAGTAGCCGACGAACTGGTTGATCGGGTTATACCCCTTCTCTTCCAGAGCCTGAAGGACTTCCGTCATGATTTCTTTCACTTCTTCGCTCTTGTCCATCTTCATACTGAAACGTGTAGTCTCATCATGCATTGCAAAAACCTCCCGCCGAATCCGGCCATACTTTTATATCAGTTTATCATAGTACCGCATTGATTTCCGTGCGAATTCTGCCGGCGACATGGTCCATTAACCGAAGTGTAACAATCTGACCTTCCTCAAGCTGATCTTGAACTGTAAGGGCGTCTGTCAGCTCGGCCAATAGATAGTCCGGCGTATAACCTTGCCAATGGCCGGCGTTGTCGCGGTTCTCGAGCAGTACCTCTGCGACCCTGCCCTCAGCCTCGGCCAAAGCCCGACTCTGCAACTGGTCTCCCAGGGCAAGCAGCCGCTCGCTGCGGTCTTTGGCCACTTGTGCTGTTACCTTAGCGGGCAGACGAACAGCCTTCGTTCCCGGCCGTTCGGAGTAGCGGAATACATGAAGACGTGAAAATGCCATTTCTTCGCAAAATGTGAGCGTCTCAGCAAATTCAGTCTCCGTCTCACCCGGAAAGCCGACAATCACATCTGTGGTGATGCCGACAATGGGGAAGGCCTCGCGCAGGCGCCGCACCGCGTCACGATATACTGCTGTATCATAGCGGCGATTCATGGCCTTGAGGATCACGTCAGAGCCGCTCTGCAAGGATAAATGAAAGTGCGGACAAAGTTTCGGGATGTGCGCGGCGCGATCAACAAACTCGGCGCTGATCGACTGCGGCTCCAATGAAGACAGGCGAATTCGCTCGAGCCCCTCAACTGCAGCGATTTTCGCGATCAAATCCACCAATGCTGTCGAGGACTCACCGCGATCCTCACCGTACGAGCAAACATGAATACCAGTCAAAACAACTTCCTTGTAACCCTGTTCCGCCAGCTGGAAAGCTTCAGCGAGAACCTGCTCCTCTTCCCGGCTGCGTACCCTGCCTCGAGCCAGCGGAATTGCACAGTAACTGCAAAAATTATTGCAACCATCCTGGACCTTGAGGTACGCACGCGTTTCGCGCTGCTCGGTCACAGATCCGAATTCAGCAAAATCGCGAATACCGGCAATTTCCACCCGATCAGGTGCCGTGCCCGACAAGAGAAATGCTTCGATCGTCTCGAGTAAATTCTCTTTGCCCACATTACCGATGCAAAGATCGGCGGGCAGCTCATCGGGCTTGAGCTCAGCCTGGCAGCCAATCGCAACCACCAGGGCCTCAGGATTATGTCGTTTGGCCTTGTGCAGCTGTTGACGGGATTTGCGTGCGGCTTCGTTGGTTACCCCGCAAGTATTCAGTATATAGATATCGGCTTTTTCAGAATATTCGACCAAGGAGTAGCCGGCTTGACGAAAGCGCTGGGCAATCGCATCCGCTTCGTAGCGGTTGACCTTGCACCCGAGATTTTCGACGGCCACCCTGGCACGGGCCGGGCGGCCCGCCTCCGGAAAAGTCTGGTTCATTTTCTCTTGCCTTTCTTCTTGGTTGTAGGTTTCACCGGAGCCGAGGACTCTGATTTCCTTCCCCTCCCCGACTCGGTTTTTGCGCTTTTGCCGCGGCTTTTGCTGCGGACAGAGAGGTCGATACGGCCGCTCTTCTTCTCGTCGACCATACTGAGGTCGACGCGCCGGCGCACCACGTCCACGGACGCGATTTGCACTTCGAAGCGATCACCGATGCGGAAAAGCCTTTGCTTGCTGCGTCCGCGCACGGTCATGTTCACTTCATCGTACGAATAATAGTCATCCATACTGCGGAAAGGAATCATCCCTTCTGCTGAGCTGGGCAGCTGAACGAACATACCGCCCCCGACAAAGCCGGTAATCTGTCCTTCGTATACTTCGCCGATGCGTTCGGCATAGTACTCGGCAACCTTTTGGTCTACGCTGTCACGTTCAGCCATAATCGCCGTTCGCTCAGTCTTCGAACATTGTTCGGCGATCTGGGGCGCAAGGGCTTTCCAGGCCTCCAGGCGCATTTCCCCGCGCAGGAAGCCGCGGATCACGCGATGGATGAATAGGTCTGGGTAACGGCGGATCGGTGAAGTGAAGTGTGAGTAGTCCTTGAGCGCCAGGCCGAAGTGACCGATTGGGTCAGCCGAATAGATGGCTTTGGCCAAAGAACGAAGCAGGAGACTCTGGAGTGCCTCTGAGCCAGGCATCTCAGCAATATCCTTCAAGACGGAAGCCAGTTCGTGCGGCGAAGGAGAATCCGACAGCTTGATCTTCTTGCCCTGCATGCGCAGCAGCTGGCGAAAGCGCTCGAGCTTCTCAGAGTCCGGATTATCGTGGACACGGTAGAGAAAGGGCAAGCTGAGTTCACGGAATTTTTGGCCCACAAAACGGTTGGCGGCAATCATGAATTGCTCGATCAGCTCATTTGCGAAACTCACAGGGTATGGGTAGATGTTCGTGACCGCGCCTTCGCTGTCTAGAACGACTTTGGTCTCGGGGAAGTTGAATTCAAGAGCACCGCGAATGTCCGCTTTGTCCGAGAAAATATGAGCAAGTTCGCTCATCAGACGCAGCTCAGTCATAAAGTTCTCGTAACCCGGCTGCGGCGCGTCCTGTTCCAGGCAAAGTTTCACATCTTCATAGTTCGCGCGCAAATCCGAACGAATGACACTCTCGAAAATATCCCCATCGACCAGAGATCCCTGGCGGTCAAAATCGATTACCACGGTCATAGCCAGGCGGTCGGCGTCGGGGTTCAAACTGCAGATACCGTTCGACAAGGCAGGCGGGAGCATGGGCAGGACGCGATCGGCCAAGTAGACACTGTTGCCGCGCAGCTGTGCCTCTGTGTCAAGGGCGCTCCCCTCTCTGACATAGTAGCTGACATCAGCAATGTGCACCCACAAGCGCCAGCCGCCCTCGGGTAAGGATTCTATTGAGATTGCGTCGTCCAGATCGCGGGCATCCAGACCATCGATCGTCATTGTCTTCAGCGTCCGCAGATCTTGTCGTCCGGTGGCAAGCTCTTCTGCGATCATCTCGCTGCTCAGCTCTGTCGGGGCAGCTTCCGCTTCAGCCAAGACCTCCGCCGGGAAACTCTGTGACAAACCATGCATACGAATGATGCCTTCCATCGCAACATCCGGACGCATAGGATCGCCCAGGACTTCCACCACCTTGCCTCGCGCATTCGGCGCATCAGGCGGAGTCAGAATCTCGACGACCACCTTCATCCCGAACGGAGCACCCTTGAGGTCTTCGGGTGCAATCGCAACCAAACCCACCTGGGATTTACCTTCTGGCATTACCTGACCGCCGCGGCCCTGCATCTCCAAAATACCAACAACTTCTACCATAAAAGATCTCCTTGCGAGCCGCGAACGAGTAGGGGCATCGCTTCATTAAAATGACAAAAAAAGTCCAGCCAGCGGGCCGGACCTGAAATACATGCGTGGATAAGCGAAACTCAACCGAGCAAAGCGTTTATAAGTACCGTGAGGACTACAAAGGCTGCACCCAGAATAATGGTCAGGCGACGCATCAAAACGTCCTTGGTCCGGCCCATGTTGCTGCTGTAGAAGGAATCATTGCTGCTGCCCCCCATCGTACCTAAGCCGCGGTCATTTGCATTCTGAAACAGGACGAGCATGGCGAGTCCGATACACACCAGAACATCCAGTACGGCCAAAACAATCAATACAGTTTCCATAAATAAATCTCCCCATTGAGGTCGTTAACGATAGAACTATAGCACACAGAATCGATACCCGCAAGAATTTGCGGCAAGTTCGATATAAAACAGCCTTGTCCGCAGAAGCGCGGCCAAGGCTGCTGAGAAAATCAAGTCAGCCGATAAAAATCAGCCTACTGTTCGATGCGCTTGCGATCCATTTCAATTCTGGCGCGGCGCGTATTGCGATGATAGACAAACTTGAAGAGTTCGCCCATCACAAAGGGAATTACGGCCATTGCCATAATTACTGCCCAATCGCGCAGAGCAAGCGGTATGGTATCAAAAATCGGATTAAGGAAAGGCACATAAACGACCACCATTGTGAGACCAAGTGCAAGCAAAATTGACTTGTTCATGGTGGAGTTACTGAAGAA
>JAAYZH010000175.1 GCA_012514965.1 Clostridiaceae bacterium
CAAATCACAAACAGATCTGTAAGGCTAGTCTTCTCACTGATGTCTAAAATCTCGACATCAACAGCCTTCTTGTCGTTCAAAATGTCCCCGATGTACTTTGCTAAATCAGAAATTTCTTCTTTACTTCTCTTATCCATAGCTCCTCTGTCATTCTTGAATTTTCCTTAGTGTAGCAGATTATGCCTGCACTTAGAATTCTCATGTTACTTTTTCGGGTCCAATCGACTGTAATCTAGTGCGTTCTTCAATTTGTCTCTGCAAAAAAACTCGTGCCGCCAATGTATCTCTATGCATTTTTCCGCCATGAGCTCGTATGCTTGCCCAGCTGCCGTCAATCGTCATCAGGACAGCTCGATCCAAATCTTTCAAAGCCATCTCACGAATCGGTTTGAGGTCGGCAAATATGCGTCCAGGTTCGATTTTGTCTGCCAAATAGACAACTTTCTCCAGAGGCGACGGTACAGGAGTCAAAGAACTGTGGTGATAAATCGCGTCTATGATAGCCGGATCCGTGATCCCGAATTGCTCCATCACAAGGGCGGCACCTATTGGACCGTGTATGATCGGTTTGTTGTTCAACATCGCTTCATCGAGGCGTGATAGTACTTCTGGAAATTCGTGATAGTCTTGCTCTTTAGCCGCGTCATGCAACAAGCCTGCAACCGCAGCTTTCCAGGGATCGATCCCAAATCGTCTGGCAATGCGGACCGCCTCATACATGACATTCAGGCTGTGGACCAGTCGATTTACCGACATCAAAGCTAGGAGCTGCCGTTCGAAATCCCGTAGAGTAAGGATTTGCTCTTCGCTAAAGTTCTCTAGAGGATCCTCAGCGTAGAGACCATTTTGACGGATAAATTCCTTCACTAGTTGTGGTACTTCCTGTTCATCCAGCTTACCCTCGAGGATCCCTTTTCGAACAGCAGTCGATGAAACGTCCGACTCCTTCATCTCGAAAAAAAGTATTTTCGCCTGGTATAGTTTTTCGAGGCGGTGTTTTTGTGCTGCAAGTTCGGCCTCTGTTTCCCCGGGGCGCGCTGCGACCAGTAATGTACATTGACGCAGTAAAGAGAGAAATTCTTTCCAGTTCTCAATTTCCATGAGTGAATCGGAACCCATGACCAAATACAGTTCATCTTCCTCATCAAGTAAATTTTCTTGGAAATAGCGAACGGTCTTGATTGTATATGAGGTCCCGGGCTCTTTAATCTCATAATCGGACAATTCGACCTGTGAAAACTTAGCGAGAGCTAGTTCTGCCATTCGATAGCGATAGGCTGAAAATGATATAGAACGCTTGCCTTTGTGCGGAGGGGTTCCAGCAGGGATTACGTAAAGTTTATCTACGTATCCTGACTTTAGAACACTTTTTACCACACGCCGATGCACCTTGTGAAATGGATCGAAGGTGCCTCCATAGATCGCTGCTTTCATAGCTCAGCTCCCAATGTCTCTGCGATAGTGAAGCCTTTCGAAAGAAATATCCTGGGCCATTTCGTAACACTTCTCCAGAGCAGTTGGCAGATCGACAGCTCGACTGATGACACCAAGAACGCGGCCACCGGCAGTAACCGTCACACCATCGTTGTTTATTTCTGTGCCCGAAGCAAACACCATCTCGAGCGTTTGCCCACTCTGAACGGTGTCGCCGCTACGCCGGAGCGGCCACTTCTCGAGACCGCTGATCGGAAGACCTTTGGCATATTGTTCAGGATAGCCGCCGGAACACAGAACTACGCAAGCGCAGGCCATGTCTTCCCATTCCATCGATACTGCATCGAGCCTGTGTTCCTCTATAGCTTCCATAATCTCAAGCAGATCAGTCTTCAATAAGGGCAGGATTACTTGTGTCTCCGGGTCGCCAAAACGTGCGTTGTATTCAATCACTTTGGGACCGTCGGCAGTCAGCATCAGGCCAAAATACAGCACTCCCTGAAATGGGGTG
>JAAYZH010000176.1 GCA_012514965.1 Clostridiaceae bacterium
AGGACTAGATGACGGCGGTTCGATGTGACATAGATACGGCAATTAGCCGGCAAATCCATTGCACCGCCCTGCAGGAAACTCTTGAGCTCCGTATATTCTGTATCTGTAGTCTTGAAACTAAGATCGTCGATAAAGAGTATAAAAAACAAATTCGAGCGTTCTATACGGCTCATGAGGTCACCCAGGCCTTGCAAGTGGCGGGGATTGATCTCGATCAGTCGGAGACCACGGTCTTCGAAGCGGTTGAGCATGGACTTAACAGCAGAAGATTTGCCACAGCCGCGTGTACCGTAGAGCAGAACATGTGAGGCGGGGCCTCCGCTCAAAAGCGCTTCTGTATTTGCGGTGAGCTTGTCCATATTGCCGCTATAGTCGAAGAGATCTTCAGGCATAATCGGGTCCAGTCTGGTAATCCCGATAAGTCCTTCAGGGCCGGCATGCATCGCCTTATAGACTGCGGGCATGCCGTGTCCGTAACGACGATGGAAGGCTAGAAGCTGCGTCGAGGCGATCTGCTTGTCAAACGGAAGGTATTGAACAAACTTCTCGCGCATTTCAAGATAGCTGCGGCAAAAGCCTTCCTCTGGTGAGGCTAAAATCTCATTCCCGCGATCGTAGACGGGACAAGCCGCTGCAGACAGCTGAGAGTTCTTTTGAATAAAGCTTGCTAAAGTTGCTCCGCCGCATTGAATCGCTGCAAGTAAGGCCTCGAGCTCATATTCAAGGGCTGCCTGCCAAGCTTCGTTGACATCCGTGCTTATGGTCAAAGGATTAACCGATTGGATGATGCGTCCGGCCAGCCAGTAGGCCCAGGATGCCTGTGGAGAGGCTGCCAAAAGCGCGCTGTTCCATTTCGCATAGGCCCTTTGCGCAGACTCTTCGTTACCATCAAGGTCGGATAAGGAATCCAAGAGTCGAATATAGGCTTTGAATGGCGCATAGGAAGTGAGGCCGCGGTAAAAAACCAGGGCCTTGAGGCGGAGTACAAGCTCTGCGAGATTCGCGCGGTCGAGTGGCTCACCATGAGTGGGGCCTGCTATAGTCTGCGTCATTAACCAGTGCCTCCTGTGCATAATCGAGATGATTATAGCACAGCTTCTCGGAGGCTTTGAGCAGAAAAACGCTGTGGGACAGTGTTCTCTGAAAAGCAAAACACAGAAGCGGGATGATGTATTATAATTAACATACGTATGGCAAATTCTGCTTGTCGGTTTTGGCCGACAGCTGCGAACAGAGGAGTAATTATGTCAGGACATTCCAAGTGGAATAACATTAAACGCAAGAAGGGCGCCGCCGATGCGAAGCGCGGTGCCATGTTTACGAAGTTAGGGCGTGAGATACAAGTAGCGGTCCGCATGGGTGGTCCCGACACTGCTTCGAACTCTCGTCTTAAAGACATTGTAGCCAAGGCGAAGTCGAATAATATGCCGAATGATTCCATCACCCGAAGCATCCAAAAGGCTGCCGGCAATACGGAAGGCGATAACTACGAAGAGATCACGTACGAAGGCTACGGTCCATCCGGCGTCGCAGTCATTGTCCGCGCCTTGACCGATAATCGTAATCGCACTGCAGGCGAAGTTCGTCATGCCTTTGACAAAAACGGCGGTAATCTCGGTACCAATGGTTGTGTTTCCTATCTCTTTCAGGAGAAGGGTCAGATCTATCTGGATGGAGAAGATCTTGAAGAAGAACAGGTCGTTATGGCGGCTTTGGAAGCTGGGGCGGATGACTTCGAGAACCTGGAAGGTGCTTACCTTATCACGACTTCACCCGAGACCTTCCATGAAGTGCGTGATGCCCTTGAAGCTCAGGGCTTGTCGATAGCGGAGAGCACGGTCGGCCCCGTTCCGGATAATTACGTTGCGCTTTCCGCGGAAGACTGCGAAAAGATGCAGAAATTGATTGATCAATTAGAAGACAGCGACGATGTTCAGGATGTTTTCCACAACTGGGAGAGCAACGAGGAATAAGTCCGGACCGATCATTTTGGGGGAGAGGAGGCCGGCGAAGTGCCATTTCATTTTCCGTTTTTGGATAATTTTAAGAACACACAGAAGCGCAAGCAATCAGCTCTGGAGCAGGCCGAGCAACGCTCGCGCCAGATTCGTCAGGCTCCGGTACGCCCCAGTCTGAATAAGCCCCAAAGCGGCACAGATCCGCGTTCTGTCTTGGAACAGTTTCAGGGGCAGCAACGTCTGCGAGACAAGGCTGATATTGTCGACAAGACGGAAGAACGCGCAGGTCTCGAGAACCATCGTCGTTTACGGGAAGCGCAGCCGACACCGCAGAACGCTGTCGATCGCCGCGAAGATTTTTTTGGTGCGCTGGGGTCACTGAATCCTCTGGACCGTATTGCTGACGCGGTAGGTCAGCGGCAACAGAATGAGGACGAGAAGCTGAAGTCCGCACAGAGGCGCGAATTAAGTAAAATCCGCGTCATCGCTTTTGTGGGTTCATCCGGTACCGGTAAGTCTACTCGCGCGCTCAAAGTCGCGAATCTGCGTCGCATTCAATACTTCATTGACGATGGCCTGCTCATCGAAGGCGGCCGGATCGTCGCGGGATCGTCTGCGAAAAGGGCGGGTACGAAGATCGAATCCGTACGTCAGGCAATCTTCTATGATGATTCACGCGCGGCGAATCTTCGTCGAACGCTGCTGGAGAAGAAGCCCGACCGTCTTATGATTCTCGGCACTTCCGATGGTATGATCCTCAAAATCTGCAACAATCTCTGGCTTCAGCCGCCGGTTGAAACCATACGAATCGAAGACGTCAGCAGTCCCGAGGAACGTCGCGAAGCCAAAACGACTCGTATGACACAGGGAAGCCACACGATTCCGGTGCCTAGCATGGAGATCAAACACGAATTCTCCGGTTATTTCCAGGATCCTCTAAAGTTGCTGCGCCGTCGTCGTGACCGCGACAAAGCGACCGTCAACTATCCCGAGAGTGAGCGTACGGTCGTACGGCCTACGTTTTCAAGTATGGGGGCTTACCTGATCACTGATGAAGCTTTGGCCGCATTGATTCGACTTCTTGTCAGAGATGTCAAGGGTCTGGCTACTGTTTCGCGTGTCCGGATCCAAAAAGAGGTCCATGGTGCTATCCTGGGTGTAGAACTTAGTTTATATTATGGATATAATGCACAGGAAGTTATGCTGGAAGTCCAGCAAATCCTGCTGGAGCAGGTAGAGAATTACACATCCATTAATGTTTTGAGCGTAAGCGTCAGCTGTCGCAAGGTTGTGGATCCCAGGGCAAAAGCCCGAGTCGCCGCAAACCGTGTCTACGCTGCGAATTGAGAGGAAGACTATGGCTAAACGAGAGCAAATTTATACAATTCCGGTCAACGACGCCTTCAATCAGCTGACGATTTGTCCGCTCTGCGAGCTGGAACGCGTTCAGACGGATATTTTGACAGAATTCTACCTGGGACCTTCGCTGATGGAAGCAGACCATCGCTTGACGACTAACGAAAAGGGCTTCTGCATTACGCACCTGACCGATATGTATAACTCCCAGAAGAATCGACTGGGGCTGGGCCTCATGCTCCATACCCATCTCAAAGACGTAACCGAGAATTTGACCGAGGTTCTGGCCAAAGCCAAGCCTGACGAACGCAAAGGTGGTCTGTTTTTGCGACAAAAGACGGACTGGAAAGCTGGTTTTGCCGACGCCGCAGCAAGCCTGCGGGGCCGAGCAGATTCTTGTGTGATATGCGAGCGCTTGCAAACTACAATGGAACGATATCTCGAAGTAGTGTTTTGGCAATATGAACAGGACGAAGACTTTCGCAACAAAATCCGTGATGGCCAGGGCTTCTGCCTCCAGCATACGGCTGTACTCCTGGACGGTGCCGCAGCCTACTTGTCTCGTCCGGTTGCAGAGAGCTTCCTGATCGACTTAACAGAGTTGCAAACCCAGCATTTCCGTTCGCTTACAGAAGATGTTGAGTGGTTTACTTTGAAATTTGATTATCGTAATCAAAATGCGCCATGGAAGAACAGCAAGGATGCCCTGCTTCGGGCTATTCGCCGACTTGAAGGGATGAGTGAGCTCCATTGACCGGTCTGACCCGCAGTGAATATCTGCTAGATATCGATTTTTCTGCTGAATATGCTCTCCTGCAGGAGCAGGAAGCCAAGCCTGCCAAGCTGTTTTACGTGTCCAAGCCATGGGTGGGCGCAGCAGACAGCAGTGAAGCGCGTTTGCTTTTGGCCAAAATTCTGGAAGGTTTGACGGATGCGTCCAATGGTAACTGTGCCTTCCTCCTGCTCGGTGAAGCGGTTCAGGCCTTGCTGCCTGATGCCGTTTGCAGTTTGCCTGTACACAAACTTCTACAGTTGGGTATTCCGGTATATGTGGCCAAACTATCCCTCGAATACCTCGCAGTTGCAGCGCCGGACGAGGCCAAAGTTGTCGCGGATGACGAAATAGCGGGCCTTTTGCTGCGTTACGAAGTTGTGACTCTCAGCTGATCAGGTGTAAATTTGACTATGGTACGATATCATACGTCGCCTAACGTTTCATTTTGCTACGCTTTAAGCACCAAATCTTATGGAGGTGTTTATGATCCAATCATTCGATCTACTTACTGAGCAAGTCCAGAAGCTCTTCCCTGAATTTCAGAGCATCCATTTCTTCGAGTCCTCTGCAAACGCTGCGCAGGATGGTGAGCTTGTCATGCTTTCACTCGACGGCGAAGACAAGTTGCTCTTGTTATCAGACAGTTCACTTTTTCTGGATGCGTTCACAGGTGATTCTCGCGGGAACTGTAAGCTCTGCCCTCTGAGCCATGAGAATCGTCTCGCCCTGAATAAGTGTTTACCATTCACCGTTCCGACTGCAGTAGGAGTGGAAGGTGCTTCGATTGGCCTCGGCGATCGTTTGGGACTGGCTGGTTTTGCACATCTGGCAGCACTTGGCGACTACCCTGTCAAACCGGTTTTGGCCCAGCAAAGTATTCGTGAACTGAACTTCACGCATAGGCATTTCGAAGAAGTAATCGATGCGGCAGCCTGGGCTGTCTTCAAGGCCGGCTGGCGGAGAGGTTACGCGGCAGATGGCGATCACTTAAAGAAAGAGAGTGACATTGCCCATGCAGTGGATCTGGGGATCTCGATGCTGACGCTGGATTGTTCGGACTGGCTCCAAACCCTTCCAGCTAAAGCAGCTGACCTTGATAAAGTCTACGAAGAGCTTCCGGCAGCCGTGAGACTTCGACTGGAGAAGGAGTATCTCAATGATGTTGAAGCCGCGGAGTTGGGGATAAGAATTGACTTGCCTACGCTGAAGAGAGTAGCTGTCATCTATAGCGAGGCCATAGCGTTTGCCAAAAAAATCTACAGGACCTATCTTGAGCATGCGGACAGAGCCATCGATTTCGAAATTTCTATTGATGAGACAGAAGAAGTGACGGGCGCGGCCGCCCATTATTTCTTTGCGAGAGAATTGCGAGACGACGGGGTTTCGATCACTTCCATGGCACCGCGTTTTGTCGGCGAGTTCCAAAAAGGCATTGATTACATGGGTGACCTAAAAGTTTTCGAGCAAGATCTGAATAGGCATGCCATGATTGCAGAGCACTTCGGACATCGGTTGAGCATCCATTCCGGAAGTGACAAATTCCGCATATTCCCCCTGGTCGGCAGAGCAACACATGGGAAGTTTCATCTAAAAACGGCCGGTACGAGCTGGCTTGAGGCCTTGAGAGTTATCGCTGAGAAGAATCCAGTGCTATTTCGCAAGCTTTATCAATGCGCAAGCAGCAATTTGGCCGAAGCCAAAAGCTACTATGTAATTCAGACAGAAATCGATTCGGTACCGCTTAATGACCTCCTGGAGGATGCTCAGTTGCCCGCATTGCTCAATCATGAAGCCGCTCGACAGCTGCTTCATGTCACATATGGTTTCATGTGGGCAGATGAAGAGCTGAAAACAGAACTGTTCGCGACCTTAAAAGAATTCAGAGAACGATACGACGAAGCTCTGGTTGAGCACATTGGGAGACACATCAGCGCCCTGCTTGGCTAAACTATTTAGCTGTTCGCTTGGGTCAAGACAAGGAGATGAGAGCTCAATGCGTGATGGTTTACGCGTTGGGCTCTTTGCCTGAGCAGTAAAGTTACTGGGGAAGATAAAGGTAATCGTTTGAAATATTCTTTTCATTCGTGCTATGATGATAAGTGAAAATAACAGACTAATATAACCGTTTCAGTCTTAGAGGTCAAGACAACAGAATTTACAGGCTGCTATTTTGCGAAACAGGATTTGCAGGAGCGATTTCCTGAGATTGTAACGAGTAAACGAAATTCTTGTGGATTACATAAGTGTTTCGTGTGACCAATTATTGATGGATACAAATTTCGGAGGGACAGAATGGGCAATGCAAGTACCACGTCGTTAATTAACTTAAAAACAGATAGACCCTCCACGGAAGTCGCCTTAAAGAAGCTGAAGATGGAACTAATGACTCTTCGCCGGATCGGCGTCACACGTGTGAAAATAATTCACGGCTATGGATCGACCGGTCAAGGAGGATCCATTCGCAATGCCGTTCGGGCAGAGCTGCTGGAGATGGCGCGCGATAATCGTATCAAGGCTTTTTGCCCAGGCGAGCTATTCGGACCATTTGAGAAGCCGGGCCGTCACCTCCTGGAGATTGATGCGGCCTTTCGCAATGACTCGGATTGGGCCAGAAGCAACGATGGCGTAACTTTGGTGTCGCTGTAAGCATAATCTGATTCAATCCTAGAGAGAGACTTTACCTATTCATGAGTGATTCTTCTATACCCGCGAGCAAACAAACACCGCCGGCAAACCCCTGGCTGCACTTTGTCGAGCGCTGTGAGGCCTGTACGGCTTGTTCTTTAAATCAGGAGCGCAAGCAGGCTGTGGTTTGGCGCGGCAGCGTGAAGGCAAACCTGATGATAATCGGGGAGGGCCCCGGCGAGCGAGAAGACGAAGAAGGACTGCCCTTTGTCGGACGTTCGGGTGAGCTTTTGGACACTTTGCTCGCAGCCCAGGAACTCGGCCCAGAATCGTATCACATTGCCAACGTGGTCAAATGCCGGCCGCCGAACAACCGCGAGCCATCTTTGGAAGAAGCCCGCGCCTGCCGCCCGCTGCTCAACGAACAGTTCCGTTTTGTCAGACCTCAGGTGATTCTCTTGATGGGCGGTTCAGCGTACAAGTACTTCACCGGTGATCTGGATACCGGCATCACCAAGGTCCGCGGCCGCTGGATCCAGAAAGGTTCTTACTGGATAATGCCTACCTTTCACCCAGCATATATTCTTCGTGACAGCCGCAACAAAGCTGCGCTTTGGGAAGACATGACCAAGGTGCGGGACAAGCTCGAAGAGCTCAGGCTGATCCCCCCGGTCAAAGGCTAGCATTTCCTGTTCTAAAGGGAGGGGCTATCTCTGCATGAGGCAATCACTTTGGACCGGGAAATAGTTGTTTAACTAACCGTTTTATGTCGCAGCCACTTGCGTCCTAGCGAACGAGGCAGGAAGAATGCCCCACGCACGAACCAGTCCAGGTACATGCCAATCCAAATTCCGTGCACGCCCAGGCCAAAATACATGGTCAGGAGATAACTGGCCCCTACGCGCATGAACCACATGGAGAGAATTGAAACCACCATTGTGTAACGCAC
>JAAYZH010000002.1 GCA_012514965.1 Clostridiaceae bacterium
CGACATCGGTCTCGGGATGCGCTTCACACCAATCTTTGAGGTAGTTGTAGAGATAGTCGCGGGCAACCGGCAAACGCGGATCGATCGGGATCAGGTGCTCGCTCTGCCAGTGGTTCGTCACGTGGTTGTACATGTTGATTTCTTCCCAGATGCGATAAGCAAGGAAGCTTACCGTATAGCTGTGGAAGGGCTCCGGTGCCGGGATCATCACCGCGCCTCTAGCTGGATCGAAGCTCCAGTCTGCAGCGGTGAGCAGCTGTCCTGTGGTCCGGTCCCACACTTGCCAGCAGCTATGCGCGGCTGGCCCGTAATGGATCTCAAATTGATCGGCGAAGAAGCTCACCATCAGGTCGATCGTGAGCGGCGCGGCGGAGGCCGCGACGGTAGGCGGCGTGACCAGGAAGGTCTGCTGTCTGGCTTCGGGGTGGGCTTGGGCCCACTCGTTGTGTTCGCGGATGATGCAGATGGTGGAATAGATCTCATAGCCGGCGGCCAGGATCTCGGGTGACAGCTTCGTGCCGTCACTGTCACGGATGACATCCGCACCCCAGCGCTCGGCCAGCTGCAAGGTCAGATCTTCGTAACCGGCCTCGCCTGGCATGGTAAAGCCGCCTTTGGTGACACTTTTCATGGTTTCTTCCTCATATTCCTCTGCGTCGGTTTTTGGCCAAATCACTGCGAACGTGACCTCATTAATTGCTCGTCACAGCGCTCCGTCGTTACGTGTGTTGTCGTAGGACAAGAGTCCTGCGAAAAAGGCCAGCGCCAGCCCCTGGCCCCAGCCCTGGGTCCAGCTGCGGCTGATGCGTCGATAACCTTCGATGTCATTCATGACTGCAGTACCGCCGGATACGTTGCGCACGCGCCCTTCGGGGCTGACGTTGTCCAGGATAGCCGGAATGGTTTTATTGATGATCTTGATGTGCAGGGGGTTGCCTTTGGCCAGGAAAGCGGCAGCGATGCCGCAGGAAGCGGAAATCTCCTCATAAGATTCAGCGTCATCGAGGACCGTACGCCAGAGACCGCCCTCAGTCTGGAGAAGCTTGAGAGCGGAGAGCTGCTCGTTCAAGCTGCCGACCACATCAAGGAATTGCGGATAGAGGTAGGCTTCGGGCAGCACGTGACCCACCTGCGACATGGTGAAAGCAGCCCAGGCGTTGGCACGGCCCCAGTACAGGCCAGACATATGGTCGCCGGTAAGATTGTTGTAGCCGTGATACCAGAGGCCGCTCGAGGGATCCTGCAGGTACTTGATGTGCCACTGGTATTGGTTCAAGGCGTCATTAATCAGGTCTCGGTCATTTTGCTTGACACCGACACGCAGCATGAAGAAGGCGGCCATAAACAGCGTGTCCGCCCAGGCCTGTTCAGGGAAATCATTCTTCGGCGAGACCGTGTGCTGCAGCACATTGTCGCCGAAACGGAGCGCCCGGTGGCGCAAATAATCTATTTTCGAAAGTGCGATCTCAAGATACTTCTGCTCTTGGGTTGCCTCGTAGAGGGTCAGCATACTGTGCCCCATCGCGCAGGCATTGACCGTCCAGGCTGGCAGTCCAAGCTCGATGTACTCATCGACCCGTTCTTTCATAAGCGCCAGATAGCGCTCGTCCCCGCTCGCCTCATAGGCCCGGCTGATACCGTAGTAGGCAACGCCGCAGGGCCAGTCCCAGGTCATGTCCATCAGCATTGTCCGCTCAACGACGCGATCCATCGCGGCTTTGATTAGCTCTCTGTCGACTGCTATTTTTGCCATCTTAGACTCCTTTTGCTTTGTACGAATGAAAATTTGCAATGCCAGGAAGTATAGCGCGAGCGAGTGTTTCGGCTTCATTCTGCCTAAATACGATCATCATTAGCTTGTCTCCATTGTAAAATCTGACTAAATAATTTGCACTGCATTTCAAATCCACAATTACGCAAATTCGCTCATGATTCAGAAACATACGCAGTTTTTACTAGGCCTTGTTTAAGATAAATCAGGCCAAAAACCGCTTGAACATGTCGTTTCAGAAATTTCAGACAACTTTCTTTGTGTTTTTTACCGGCAGACGTCACTCACACTTGCGATTTTTGAGGTTTTTTTGCACACTGAAAAGGACTTCTGCGCAATTTTGCGCAACGACAAATGCTGTATAGATAAGTACATCCGGAAAGGCATCGACATGGCTACCCGTTCAAAGGTCGAAATGGAATATCGCAGTTATGAGCTGCCTGCTCACTTCCCCTTGCGCATCATTCACGGGGCCGACTGGCGTTTATCGGATATCCCGTCGAAGGTACTGCATTTCCACAACTGCCTGGAGATCGGCTTGTGCGAGTCCGAGAGCGGCATCTTGCGCTTCCAGGATAAGGATTTCCCTTTCCGGGCAGGCGACGTGACCATCCTTTCTCCTGACATGCCGCACACCACCTTTTCCGCAGCCGGAACGGCCAGCAAGTGGAGTTATCTCTTTCTAGATCTCCGGGAATTGCTCCGGCCTTTGGCCACCCTTGATTCTCTGCCCTGCTCCGGCAAATACGAAGCGATGCTCTACAACTTCCGCGCCATTTACCATGCAGACCAGCAGCCGTCCTTGCGGCTGATCATCCAGGAAGTGCTTCGTGAAGCAGAAGACGCGAAACTGAACTACGAGATTACAATCCGCGCCCTCCTGCTCACGTTTTTCTCCAAGCTGATCCGCGAGCAATCTCTGACCCCCACCACACATGTCCCCGATGCCTTGTGCATCATGCCCGCGCTCAAGCAGATCCATGAGCATTACATGGACGACTTTGGCATGTGCAGCCTGGCCGAGCTCTGTTTGATGAGCAGCTCGCACTTTCGCCGCGTTTTCGTCGATATCATGGGTTTTGGCCCCCTCGAACACCTAAATAGGACCAGAATCCAGAAGGCCTGCACCTTGCTGCGCCTGAGCGATCAATCCGTCCTGACGATCAGCGAAGCGGTCGGCTTCCGCTCACAGTCCAGCTTCAATCGCCACTTTGCCGCAGTCATGGGCGAAGCCCCCTCCAGCTGGCGCAAACGCATGAATGCCGATCAGGGACTGTCAATCCACAAGTACGACGGCTGGCTGCATCCGGACACGCCGAGAGCGTGACAGACGCATTCCACAAGCAATCGCTGCGGCTTTGTGCAAGCTCACCAGATTGACGGCCAAAAGTTAAATATTGACCGTATTTACTGAAAAGATAACCTTACTTTCGTCTCCGTAATTCATACAATGGAACAAAGGGGGGAATACACCATGCGCTACCATGCAGCAATAGATATTGGCGCTTCTTCAGGGCGCGTGATCCTGGGCCATGTCGATAATGGCCAAATCCGCACAGAGGAAGTGTTCCGTTTTGAGAACAAGCAAGTCCGTCGCGCGGGCCACGACTGCTGGGACCTCGACTACCTCGAAGAGAATATTCTCGAAGGTCTCGCACACTGCCGCTCGCTCGGCAAAATCCCCGCCAGCCTCGGAATCGACACCTGGGGCGTGGACTTCGTTCTCCTCAACGCGGAGGGCCAGAGGCTGGGTGACGCGGTAGCCTATCGCGATGATCGCACCGAGGGTATCGATGCCCTGGTCGAGTCGCGCATCCCCTTCTCCGAGCTCTATGCCCGCACCGGAATCCAGAAGCAGATCTTCAACAGCGTTTACCAGCTGGCCGCCTTGCAGCAGGAAGCTCCGGAGCAGCTCGAGCAAGCCGCGCATTTTCTCCTGATTCCAGACTACCTGCACTATTTTCTCAGCGGCGTTATCGCGAATGAATACACAAACGCGACCACCACAGCCCTAGTCCATGCGGAAGCGAAAACCTGGGATCGCGAAGTCATTCGGCGCCTCGGCCTGCCCGAGCGCATATTCGGTGACCTAAGCATGCCCGGCCGAGTTCTCGGCGGCTTGCGACCCGAGATCGCGGCCCGCGTCGGCTACAGCTGCAGCATCGTCCTCGCCCCTACGCACGACACCGCCTCAGCCTTTTTGGCCGTGCCGGCCCTGGATAGCAACTCCGTCTATATTTCCAGCGGCACCTGGAGTCTGCTTGGCCTCGAGCGCCCGGAGCCGCTTACCGATCTCATAAGCCAGACCCGCAACTTTACGAACGAAGGCGGCTGCGACTACCGTTTCCGCTACCTCAAGAACATCATGGGCCTCTGGATGATCCAGTCCATCCGCCGCGAACTCAACGGGACAAGCTATGTTGCAGCAGCAGACCGCCCCGCTGCCGCCCACCCCGACTTCTCTGCCGGCAAACACGATTGGACTTACCCTGAGCTCAGCGCTGCGGCTGCCACCGCCGCCGACTTCCCCGCCCGCATCGATGTCAACGCTCCTGTCTTTCTCGCCCCCGACAGCATGACCGCTGCCGTCCTCGCCTACTGCGAGTCACATGGCCAAAGCGTGCCGGCTACTTTGGCCGAGCTTATGAGCGTCGTCTACACCAGCCTCGCCGACGACTACGCTGCCACAATCGCGGCCATGGAAGAGCACCTGCAAACCAAGTTCAATCGTATCCACATCGTGGGCGGCGGCTCGCAGGACCAATACCTGAACCATTTGACCGCCCGCGCCTGCCGCCTGCCGGTCCTGGCCGGCCCTGTCGAAGCCAGCGCGCTCGGCAACCTCATCGTTCAGTTCATTGCGGCCGGGGACTTCCCCGACCTCGACACCGCCCGTACCGCAATCCGCAACTCATTCAGCCTAAAGGAGATATTGTCATGAACGCATTCGAATTCGCCCAAGAACGCTACGCCGCCCTCGGCGTCGATGTCGAGCAGGCCCTCAAGCTCGCCGCCGCCAAAGCCATTTCCATCCACTGCTGGCAAGGCGACGACGTCGCCGGTTTTGACCAGGTCGACGGAGCCGCCGGTGACGGCATCCAGACCACCGGCAACTACCCCGGCAAAGCCCGCAACTTCGCCGAGCTCTGCCAGGACTTCCTCCGTGCCACCGCGCTGATTCCCGGTAAAAAGCGCATCAACCTCCACGCCAGTTACGCAGTTTTCGCCGAAGGCGAGTGGGTCGACCGCGACTCCATCAGCTACAAGCACTTCGCGCCCTGGGTGCAATTTGCTCGCGAGAACAGCTTTGGCATCGACTTCAACCCCACCATCTTCTCCCACCCGCGGATGAAGGACAGCCTGAGCCTCTCGAGCCCCGACGCGGAAACCCGCGCCTTCTGGGTGCGCCACGCCATCGCCTCACGCCGCATCGCCGAGGAGATCGGCCGCGAGCTCGACGACCAGGTGGTCTGCAACCTCTGGATTCCCGACGGCTACAAGGATGTACCCGCCGACCGCATCGGGCCCCGTCAGCGCCTCAAGGAGAGCCTGGACCTCATCTTCGCCGAGAAACTCCCCCACGTCATCGACAGCGTCGAGAGCAAAGTCTTCGGCATCGGCCTCGAGAGCTACACCGTCGGCAGCAACGAATTCTACCTGGCCTACGCAGCCACGCATCCGGGCGTCTACAACCTGCTCGACAACGGCCATTATCACCCCACCGAGATGGTCTCGGACAAGCTGTCCGCCCTGCTCTGCTACTTCGACCGCATTCCGCTGCACGTCACCCGCCCGGTCCGCTGGGACTCCGACCACGTCGTCTCCTTCGACGACGAGACCCGCGAGATCATGCTGGAGATCGTCCGCAACAACGCGTTGGACAAAGTCCTGATCGGCCTCGACTTCTTCGACGCCTCCATCAACCGCGTCGCAGCCTGGGTCATCGGCACCCGCAACGCCCAGAAAGCCCTCCTCTGGGCCCTGCTGCAGCCTTCCGCCGCGATGAAAAACTGCCAAGACAACGGCGACTTCACCCAGAAATTCGTCCTCATGGAGGAGGCAAAAACGTTACCCTTCGGCGCGGTCTGGGAAGAGTACTGCCGCCGCGAAGGCGTTCCCGCTACCGAAGCCTGGTACGCCGAGGTCCAGGCCTATGAAGCGGAGGTCCTGAGCCTGCGGGTGTAAACCTGCCGGGCGGGCGCGCATTTGGCGTGGTCTGGGAAGAGTACTGCCGCCGCGAAGGCGTGCCCGCCACCGAAGCCTGGTACGCCGAGGTTCAGGCCTATGAAGCCAAGGCCCTGAGCCAGCGGCCGTAGACCTACCGGGCGGGCGCGACGCGAATTTGGACAAAAATGACGGTTATCCGGCCCCACCGCTCCGATAAACGTCAAATTTGGCCACCGGAGCCCCGAATTACTTACACCCAACACAGCTTGTCTCTTGAAAGGAGCATCAATATGAACGTCGAAAAAATCACTGACCTCAAGGTAGTACAAGACTACATCCGCATGTGCAATGACGGCTGGGAGCAAGGCTGGCACGAGCGCAATGGCGGCAACCTCACCTACCGATTAACCGCTGACGAACTGGAAGCCTGCCGCCCCTTCTTCACCGCTCCGGGTCCCTGGAACGCGATAGGCGTTCAGGGCGAGAATCTGGCCGGCGAGTACTTCCTCACCACCGGCAGCGGCAAGTACTTCCGCAATGTCATCCTGGATCCGGCACACAGCATCGGCATCGTTGAGATCAACGACAAGGGTGACAGCTGGCGCATCGTCTGGGGCCTCGAGGGCGGCGCGCGCCCGACCAGCGAGTTCCCCACCCACTTCATGAACCATTCCGTTCGCCTGGAGGCGACCGGCGGCCGTTGCCGCGTCATCTACCATGCCCACACACCCCACCTCATCGCTCTGACCTACGTATTGCCTTTGACGGCCAAAGCCTTCTCACGCGCCCTGTGGCAGTCCGCTACCGAGTGTGCGGTAGTTTTCCCCGAAGGCGTCGGTATCGTTCCCTGGCTCGTTCCTGGCGGCGCTGATATTGCCCGCGCCACCGCAGGCATCATGGATCAGTTTTCTGCGGTAGTGTGGAGCCACCACGGCCTCTTTGCCTCCGGCGCAGACTTCGATGAGACGTTCGGGCTGATGCACACGGTCGAGAAGGCCGCGCAGATCTATATCCTGGCAATGTCGGCTGCGGGCGGCGGCCCCCTGCGCCAGACGATCAGCGACGACGAGCTGCGCCACCTGGCCCAAGACTTCAAGGTGACATTGAATGAGGAGTTTTTGGATTAAGGAGCCTGTCTAAGCAAAAGCTGTTTTCGGTTTGAGGTGTGAAATGGAACGAGGAAATCTGTTAGGTCGAGAGGAACTGAATCTTAAGAAATTGTCCTGAGCGAGAGAAACTTCGGCTAAAATCTTACCCGCAATTGAGCGTTGAATACTCAAAGCCTCGGCTGCAAAGCTGAGGCTTTTCATTTACTTGCGCCTTGGGTTTGTGATTGTTGCCATTCTACTGCCTCTTCCGTGACAAAATCCTTCCTAATCCGAGGACCGGGTCGGATTACAGCGGTTTTTGTCATTCTACTGCCGCCAACGTGACAAAATCCTTCCTAATCCGAGGACCGGGTCGGATTA
>JAAYZH010000177.1 GCA_012514965.1 Clostridiaceae bacterium
ACTATTATCCGGTGGAAAGCGAACAGATTCTGCTTCGCTATATCGTCGGCGGCCAGGAACAAGCCTTGACGCTCTTTGACCGCTTGATTCGTGAGAACTTCGAGAAACGCAGTTTGTCCGCCGATGCCCGCCGCGACTTGATTCAAGCCCTGGTCCATACGCTGAGGCGCGCGTTCCAAGAGGTAAAGATCGCGCCCGAGAAACTGCCCGCCGTGCGGAGGGACATCCTGGACTCGCTGGCTGAAGGCTGGGACAAAGATCACGTCGCGACCGACATACGCCGCCTCCTGGCAGAACTGCTCAATTACAAAGAGCTGAGTGAAGTAAGTTCGGATGATCTTTTGCGTGAAAAAATCCTCTTGTTCATCAAGGAGAATTATGCGGACGACATTATGCTGATCGACCTGTCCGAATTCTTAGGTGTCACGCCCAAGTACTGCTCCGCCTTGTTCGCCAAGCTGATCGACAGCAACTTCAAGGAATATCTCAATCGTTTTCGTGTCGAGCAGGCTGCGCAGATTATGCAGAAGAGTCCGGATATACCGGTCAGTGATCTGGCATCGGCAGTGGGCTTCAACAGCTCGAGCAGTTTCATCCGCGTCTTCCGGCAGCATATGGGCATTACACCCGGTAAATACCTGCGCGAGAACAGCGATCTGTCATAACGAACAAAATGATTCGTATTCGTTCGCCGATTTACGGTAAAATAGACGTATAAATCCGTGAAAGAAGGAAGTAAGAATGAAATTTGGTGTTTTTTCTGTAAGCATGCCTGAGTATGGCATCGAAGATTCCGTAAAGCTGCTGAAGGAATTCGGCTATGATGGCGTTGAGTGGCGCGTGGCGGAGATTCCGGATGAAGAGCCGGGCGATGTGCCTTTTGAGTTCCGCTACTGGAAGGGCAACAAGAGCACACTGGATGTCAAGAAGATCGCTGCAGAAGCCGAACGCGTCAAAACATTATGCTCTGACGCAGGTCTGGAAATTTTCGGTCTGACGACCTACTTGGACACCGACCAGTTTGACGAATTGACTGAGGTGATGAAGGCAGCGCAAGCAATTGGTTGCCCGCGCGTCCGCGTCGGACTCGTCAATTATGATCCGGACAAGGCAACGAAAACGTATCCTGAGCTTTTTGAAGACATGCGCCGTGATTTGGCCAGAATCAGCGAGCTCGCCGGACAGTATGGTGTCAAAGCGGTGGTCGAAATCCACATGAATACACTGATTTCCAGCCCCAGCGCAGCCTATCGCGCCCTGGAAGGACTTGACCCCAAGACCGTTGGTGTTATCTTCGATCCCGGCAACATGGTGATCGAAGGCTTCGAGGAGTATCGCAAGAGCTTCGAGCTCTTGGGCGACTTCGTGGCGCACGTACACATCAAGAACAGTCGCTGGATTGAAGATGGCCGCGATGACCACGGCGCTCTGCGCTGGAAGCGCGACTGGGCTCCGCTCTGGGAAGGCATGGCGGATTTGCAACGCATCTTCGTAGTCATGGAACAGCTGGGCTATGATGGTACGGTCTGCATCGAGGACTTTTCGAATGACGAGCCTACTTATGACAAGCTGAGCAAGGACCTGGTCTACATCAAGAAGCTCAAGGCAGCCGCGGAGCAGAAGGTCCGCGAGGCGAAAGAAGCGTAAGCCGGCAAGACAGTGCGCGGCTAAGCATTCATGGAAGCCTCGCACCTTGACAGATGAGTATACACAAAACGCCGGAAGCCGCCCCCCCTCGGGCAGCTTCCGGCGTTTTTGTGTGCTTGATCAAACAGGATGTCCTGATTAACCCAAATATCTTTGGTATGCGGCGTCGACGATCTCAACTGCGCGGTTGATGTTGCGACGATTCAGTTCTTCGATAAACCCGTCATACTCTGCGGTGAAATCAGCTGTGCCAAGGATCCAGGACTGGTATTTCTCCAGTACGTAAGGAGCAACGTCGCCCATGATACGGCTGTATTCTTTGCTTTCTTCTTCGGTAAACTTCAGTTCCAGCTTACCGTCTGCATAAGGCGGCAGGTTCTCAACGTACCATTCAGGATTCCCCTGATAGAGTTCAGCTGCTGCTCTGGCAAATTCAGTGTAGGTCGAGAGTTCTGCTTCCAGGGTGGAAGGGTAGCCGATACGATAGCGGGAGCCCATTGCGCGCAAGTTGCCGATCGGGGTGCCTTCACGCTTCAGGAATTCTTCCGTCAACTGCTTCTTGCCATCGACTTCTTCGAAGGTTTCACCTTCAAGGCCCCAGTTCATGAGCTCTGCGCCCTCTTCGGTAAAGAAGAAATTGAAGAACTTCATGATGGTTTCAGGGTTTTCGGCGGTGGAGGCAATCCCCCAGCCGACGCCCGGGTTGTTTGTGCTTCTCTCTTTAACGACACCATTCTGGTCAGCCGGCGGCGCGATTGCGGTCATGTTGAGACCGGGAATTTCAGCCTGGAGAGAGTTGTTGTAGTTCGACGCCGAGGACCAGTCATGGGTGAATCCGCCCTGATTGGCGCTCATCAGCGTGTCGCGGCCTTTGGCCCCGCGAGTGAAATATTCCTGGTCAATGATGCCTTCTTCGTACCACTTAATGGCTTGTTCCATACCATACTTGAAGTTCTCGCCCAGTGGTTCGTAGGTCATTTTGCCCTCGCGAGGATAGAACTCAAGGCTGGAATCCCAAAGGTTCAGGATCTCATCCTGCTGCTTGCTGCCGGCGCGGTCAAAGAAAGGCACTTCGTCCTTCTCGCCGTTACCGTTGGGGTCCTGTTCACGGAAGGCCAGGAGCACATCGTGAAGTTCCTCGACTGTAGTCGGGACCTGCAGATTCAGCTTATCGAGCCAGTCCTGGCGAATCCAGTAGAATTCAGCAAAACGATTCTCGAAGTTGCGCGGGATAAAGTAGATATTGCCGTCAGCGGCCGTAGCCGTGCGCTTAAAGGCAGGGTCTGCGTCCAGCATGGCCTGCAGATCAGGAGCATACTCCTTGATGAGGTCATTCAAGGGCAGCAAACCGCCGTCATAACCAAGCTGCTCGAGTTCAGACATGCTCACGTAGCCGACGATGTCCGCCAGCTTGCCACTCGAAAGCATCAGCTGGAAGGCCTGGCTCTCGTCTGAGCTGGATTGAGCAATAACGGATTCCAGTGATACATTGGTCCGCTTGGCAATTTCCTGCCAGACCGGCCAACTAGAGTCAAAGGCGATATTGTTGAAGCTCAGGAAAATCGAAAAGGTCACAGGGTCAGCGGATACGAGCGAACCTGCTGCGCTGGTCCCCGGTGTTTCCGTACCTGCGTTAGTGGCCTGCGTGGTAGCGCCCGCGGCGGTGGTACCCGCGACAGTGGTACCCGCGGTGGTGCTTGAGCCGGTGTTTTGGCAGGCTGCCAATGGCAAAGCCATCAGTGTGAGAGCCAAAGCTGCTGCTGCAAACTTCTTTTTCATCATGTTTTCCTCCTTATTGTGTTTGTACTTGTGTGTGCTTGTGTTCTTTATCCACTCACCCTAGGGCGAGATACGATACATAATTGCTTTAGCCCTTGACGGCCCCGACGGTCATGCCGGCCTGGAAGTACTTCTGCAGGAGCGGGTAGATCAGCATCATAGGCACAATCGCGATTACCATCAGCGCGTAGATACGCGTGGTCGGCGACCAGAGTGATGTGCTGGTGATGATGGCGGCTTCGGTTTCGTTGGCCACCTGATCGACAATGAGTTTCTTCAGCATAACTTGCAGCGGCATTTTCATGTCATCCGTCAAGAGCGTCATCGGCCAAAAATAGCCGTTCCAACGATTGACCAGGTAGAACATGACCACGGTTGCCAGGGCCGGCTTGGACATGGGCAAGTAGATCTGCCAGAAGACTCGAATACTCGTAGCGCCATCGACCGTAGCCGCCTCTTCCATCTCTTCTGGAATCGCTTCAAAGAAGCTCTTCATGATAATGAGATTGTAAGCGCTGATACCGAACCCCAGAATGATCGCCGCTCTGGTATCGAGCATATTCAGGCTGTTGAAATTCATGAAGGTCGGGATAATCCCTGCGTTGAACCACATCGTGAAAACAACGAGCAAGGTAATGTACTTGCGGCCGAGCAGACGTTTGCGCGAAAGGGCAAAGGCCATCGTAGTGGTCAGAAGCATGTTTATGAAGACTCCGAAGAAGGCATAGTAAAAGGTATTGCCGTAAGCGACCCAGAGGTTTGGCAAGGCAAAAGCCCGACTGTAGGCTTCGAGGGTCGGCTTAACGATCCCAATCATCACCTCGCCGCTGTCCACACCCAAAGGCCGGCTGAGCGAAGCAATCAGGATATAGTAGAGCGGATAGAAGGTCAAAAGGCTGACCAGAATACCCATGAGATTGACAGAAAAGTCATAGAACTTATCGCCCTTGCTTTTGACCATGTTCGTGCCATCAGCTGAATGTTTGCGTTTTACAGGCATACTGTCCTCCTTACCAAAGTGAGCTGGAAGTTAACTTCTGGCTGGCACGATTCGCGATGGCAACCATCAGCAGGGCGACCACGGCTTCAAACAAGCCAACTGCAGTTGCGAGTCCGTAGTCGGCGCGGCCGCCATTGTCGAAGGCCAGACGATACGCATAGGTCGCGATCGTATCAGCCTTCTCCAGTGTCGTCGGCTGATAGAGCAAGATAATGGTCTCGTAGCCGGAACGAATCATTTTGCCTATATTAAGCAAGAGCATTGTCATTATGGTCGGCAGAATACCCGGCAAGGTAACATGCCAAAGTCTGCGAATACGCCCGGCGCCGTCTACCGTAGCGGCTTCATAGAGCGACGAGTCGATACCCATGATCGCGGCGATGTAGACAATGGAGTTGTACCCCGCGGACATCCAGAGAATCATGATTGTATAAATGGGCCGGAAGAAATTCGGCTTCGTCATAAAGTAAACGGACTCAAGACCCATTTTCTCGAGTATGAGATTGACGATCCCGTAGCTCGGCGAGGTAAAGTTCACCACCATACCCGCAACTACGACAGCAGATATGAAATAGGGCAGAAAGGTTACAGTCATAGTCATACGGCTGATGAGGCGGTTCGTCGATTC
This sequence comes from Clostridiaceae bacterium, assembly GCA_012514965.1. GTDB lineage: Bacteria > Bacillota > Clostridia > Saccharofermentanales > Fastidiosipilaceae > JAAYZH01. The sequence continues at coordinate 5,055 of JAAYZH010000177.1, forward strand.
TGTAACCAGCATGGCCAAGAGGATAGAGAAAGGGAAGACAATACCCAGCTGCCATACGGCAAGCATTACGGTGTTGATCGCTGTACGCTTAAAATCGGGGCTGCTTAGGTAACGAGTAAAGTTCTCCAAACCCACAAAGTCGCTCTTGGGCAGACCGCCCCAAACGTTGTAATCATAGAACGCGATCTGCAGCCCAGCCAGCGGCCTGTAGGCAAAGACCAGAAACCAAATCAAGCCGGGCAGCAAGAGCAGATAAAGCTGCCAATCGTTGATCAGGCGGCGGCCAAAACTTTTACGCCGCAAAGACACAAGATTCTCTCTAGCCATTTTTTCCTCCTCACAAGAACGTAGACTCACCAATGATTATATTGGCGGCAAATTTGCTGACAAGGGGGCTTTCTCTTGTCTATTTTGCGAAGGAAAGATTTTTGTCAATCTACCGAGGCCTGAATTTCGGGCTTTCTTGGAGTTTCAGCGATCAAATCTACAAAATGCCAGAAATCGCCATTATTCTCAGTTGAGCACGCTTTGCCTAATTCAGGCAGCATCCTCATGTGCAAAATGCACATAGATAGCAAGGCACAAGCAGCGCGGGGCAGAATTTGCCCGCATTTTTCCAGATCGTGAAATAGCCCGAAAAAACCGCATCCGGCGCTTGCAGCTGGGTGCGGTGCTTTCGCTTGAACTTGAGTAGGAATAAGACGAATCAATCAGGAATAGGCTCGCACTTCAAAAAGCCGTGCGGTCTTCCCATTCCCGCTTCCATGTATCGTGATCCGCACTTTGGCCAGCGTCTGACTCGCAAATCTGTGCACCCGCTTACGCAGGTAGTTACCGGAAACTTCAGCCAAGGTGTGCCAATTCTCTCCATCAAAGCCTTCGATTGTGTAGGCAGTTACCAGCGTCTCAGGCAGCGCCGGAACCTGAATCGGCAAGGCCGGATTGTTCATATCGCTGTCGAAGGTCAGGTGAATTGTGGACACGGTGTGTTTTTGGCGCCAGTCTAGCTCCAGCCATTGCGGCAACCCCTCCTCGGAAGCAGAGACCCAGGCATAGCGTTCATGGTCACGAATTCTCGAGTAGCCGTTGATTACATTCTGCGTCGAGCAGTTCGCCGGGCGAATATCCGGCTCCACAAGCGCTATGCAATGTGACTCCCAGCGAATATTGCGAAACTTCACAGCCGACGTCTGGCGCTCCGAGCGGGTCCAATCGAGCGGAGGAAACTTCTGCACACGCCACGACAAGCCCGGTGTCTCCTCGAGCCAAACCCAAAGATAGCGCAAGGACGTCTTGATCGACATGGGGAAACAGGTCCAGTGTTCGCCCGGAGCCACAGTTGCGGTCGCGACGGCTGTGTCCTCTTCCGTCGTAAAACCATCCGGATCGGCCTGCAGGCGCACATGGATCGTCACAGGCAAGGGCTCCGCTGTGTGATTGGTCAAGAGTAAATAGAGGGCAGGAATCTCCTCCTCTACACCTCTGGCGAGGAAAGTAGCCCTGCTGCGGTCCAGCGGCAACAATTCTCCCGGTATGCCCAGATTGGGCCACCACACTTCGTCATGCGCAACACTGCTGGCACAGACTTCGGCAGTCCGGGCCAGGTCGGTTGGATCCTGATTCTCCAGGTCGAACAAAAACGCATCGTCACGCAAAAGCCGCTGCTGTAAATCTGTTATGTGTTCCTGTCCCAGAGCACGTGGCAGCATTCCCCGCTGCACGCACATGGCGGCGGCGGTGCCGACTGCCTGGCCCACAGCCGCTATCGTAGACTGCAGGCGAGTCGTACCCAGCGCGACATGGCTGACGCTGAGGTTGCGCCCCGACGCGAAGAGATTCTCAATATTCACGGAGTACAGGCAGCGGTACGGAATCGAAACCAGCGGTACATGACTGTTCGAGAAGAAGGGCCCCTCGTGACCCGAATAGATGCCGCGTGGATGGTGCAGATCGATCGGCCAGCCGCTGTGAGCAATGACATCTTCGAAGCGCCTGCCCTCGACACAGTCACTCTGCGTCAGAATGTAGTCACCAACCATCCGCCTGGATTCACGCTTGGCGTCGAAGTAAGGCATACGACCAAAAACATAGCTCGCCGCCCTCTCCTTCTCTTCCCACAAATTCTTCAAGTAGTGGAAGTACGCGAGCATCACGCGGAACAATTCATCGCGGCTGAGCTCGGCATCATAAATATCATCAAAATCGTTGGGGGCTTCCGTCCACCAGCTCGGACCGATACGCTCAATGTTGCGGCCAAAGGCACGCCCTGCCGGCAGCCGAGGCACCCAGTCCGGCGCTTGCCACTCCACCGGCGCTCCCGTGTCTAGAAAGACAGAGTTTGTAATACAGCCGCTCATCGTCAGCAGATCCGCAGTCTCGGGCGCGAATGCTTCCTCATGCTGATGCCGGGCCTCCCGCCCGATCCTGTACTTCGCCCCGGACAAGTGCGCCAGCCAGGCATCTCCGGTCGCGTCGACAAAGCAAGTTCCCTGGTAGCGATACCGGACCCCCGTAATCACATCCCGCGCCAGCACCGCGGTAATCTTCTGCCCCGTCATCTCCACTGCGCTGACATGTTGCTTGTAGACCACTGTGAGCCCTGACTCCGCCTGACAGAGGCGTTCCATCGTCTCGGTCAGCGAGCAGCCAAAATGCGCAGCTGTACGCATAAGCTCTTCCGCAATCCCGCCTTCGCGGGCATTCGGC
>JAAYZH010000021.1 GCA_012514965.1 Clostridiaceae bacterium
CTCCGGAGTCGGCTTCCACACATCGAGTACAGCGTCGCATACGCGCACAGCGAAGTCCGGTTCAGTGCCGCTAAAACTTTCCGGCGAATATTCGAAAAAGTATTCTGTGCAGGAGTCATCTTTCTCAGCAAAGTCTTTGACCAATTTAGCACCATAAACGGCCATATCGAGAATCTGATCCTGACTCATACGGAATACCACCTCACGCTGCAGTGTGGAAGTAGAATTGTAGAGGTGAATGACCGCCTTGGGAGCGCCTTTGACCGCCGCGAAAGTACGTTCGATGATCTCCGGCCTGGCCTGCGTCAGAACCTGAATGCTGACATCTTCCGGGATCAGGTGGTTGTCGATAAGATGACGGCACAGACGAAATTCCGTGTCTGAAGCTGCCGGAAATCCGATCTCGATTTCCTTGAAGCCAAGCTTGAGCAGGTGGCTAAAGAAGTCCAGTTTCTGGTCGAGCGTCATCGGAACTTCAAGTGCCTGATTGCCGTCACGCAAGTCCACGCTGCACCACATGGGCGCCTTCGTGATTGTCTTGTCAGGCCAGGTCCGGTCAGACAATTGAATCGGGATATACTGCTTGTACTTCTGGTAATTCATCTTAGACATTGTCGTTCTCCTCACTTGTATTAAAAATAAAAAAATCTCCCGGAAATAAATCCGGGAGACGAAATCAATCGCGGTGCCACTCCTCTTCGCCTGGCCGTTGCCGACAGGCGCTGCTCGAAATCCGCTGTACACGGATCCAAACACGATAACGGGTGTCAAACGAATCAGCTTATTCGACTAACGTCTTTCGGCCGACTATACTCCGAAGCCAGCTTCATGTCGCGGGATTGTGTACTCACAGCAGCCGCACACTCTCTGAAAATCCCAAACGCCACTACTCCTCTTCATCCTAATTCGAATACGACAAAAATAGCATGACTTGGGGGTTCGGTCAAGCACTTGACGCAGACACGAAGGGTTGAATCACCAATTTTCCCCGAAATCACCTATAATTACTACATGTTCTCAATAAAGCAGCGGTAAGCCTGGTGCGTGGCATATAAGTCTAATTTATGCACAATTTCCTGAGGCGCATGCATATTCAACACAGGCACGCCGCAGTCAAGCACTTCTATTCCGCGGTTAGCCGCGTACTGACTGATTGTGCCACCGCCGCCTTGATCGACTTTGCCAAGTTCGCCTGTCTGCCAGGGGATCTTGTATTCGTCAAGCAAGTGAACGACTTTGGCCAAAAACTCAGCATTTGCGTCACTGGCACCGCTCTTGCCCCGACTGCCGGTGTATTTCTGCAAGCAAACGCCATGTCCCATCATGGAGTTGTTGCGAATGTCCATGGTCGATGCGAAATTCGGGTCGTAGCCATTAACAACATCCGTAGACAGCATTGCGCTGTTTTCGAGAGCCATCAGGAAGCCCAGCTCATCGTAGCCGCCCTCTGTCTTCGCGTACACTTCAGCCATAAAGGTTTCGTACTCTTGCGACTGAGCGCCGGTGTTGCCCTGGCTGCCTACCTCTTCTTTATCGGTGAGCATCAGCATAACCGTGCGCTTGCTCTTCTCCTGGGCGGCTACCGCCCGCAAAGCCGGGTAGGCGCACACCCTGTCATCATGTCCATAAGCAGCAATGAAGCTGCGATCAAAACCAAGGTCTCTGGCCTTATCAGAAGGCACCACCTGAATCTCCGCCGAAACAATATCACGCTCTGAGAGGCCATACTTCTCCTTGAGAATCATGAGGAAGCCGACCTTGAAGCGTTCAGACACGTCCTTGTGCGGAACCGGACGTCCTCCAATCAGGAGATTGAGTTCCTCACCGGTCACCACTTCAGCAGCCGTTTTCGTCATTTGATCCTTTGATAAATGGATCAGGAGATCCGTCAACATAAATACCGGGTCGTTCTCATCATCACCGATGGCGATTTTGACTGAAGTACCGTCAGCGCGCACGGCAAAACCGTGGAGAGCAAGAGGTACTGCTGTCCACTGGTACTTCTTAACGCCGCCATAATAATGCGTCTTAAGAAAAACCATTTCGGCCTCTTCATAAATCGGGTTTGGCTTGAGATCGAACCGGGGAGAGTCGACATGAGCGCCAAGGATATTGAAACCGGCTTTGGCCTTGTCCTCACCGATCACAGCCGCCATCAGGCCCTTATTGTGAATAGAACGATAGACCTTGTCTCCGGGCAGCAGCTGCTCCTTGGAACGGATGTCACTGAAACCAAGATTATTCAAGAGTTTGATCGAGGTATAAACGGCTTCACGCTCTGTCTTCGCATGATCCAGGAAGCTCTTGTAATCCTCAGCAAACGTGAATGCCGACTGCAGTTCTGCCGTGCTGTAGACATCAAATAAATTATTATACTTATTGAGCAGACTTTTTTCGAGTTCTTTGCCCACGGACAAAGCTTCTTCAGGTTTCACCTCAGTCGGCGGGGCAAAAAGCTGATACAGCTCATCCTGGCTTGGAGCGCCAATGATACTATTGTTATCCATATTGGTCATAGCTTCTACCTTCTTTCGTCGTATGTAGTTGGTTTAGAACCGCGCAAAAACGCAATCTAAAAATAAAGCTAAACAGTATTTTAACATATTCAATATTTCATGTCTTTCCCGGACTTTCGGCACCCCATCACGAGGTGAAAAAGGCTACAATAAGCCACAGGAGGATGCCCATGACTGATTTAGCTTTCGTTGACGTTCACAACCACTGTAAAGATTTTTCGCCTGATGCTTCTCAGCCCTTGCTCGAGCGCATTGCGGAAGCCAGAGATCTCGGACTACCAGGGATCATTCTGACAGACCATTATGACAAGGATCTGGTGGCGCAAGATCTTTTGCCCGGGCTTTCACCCATGGGCTCCAGACCCAAGCCAGGCGAATGGATCTTCTACACACCCGAATACATCGATCGTCTGCTGACCGAACGGGCTGCCCTGGCTAGCGCCGGTGACCCATTTAAACTCCTGATCGGTGTTGAGCTAGGCTACGCGCCACAGCTCGCCGAACCTTACCGGGCTATGATCGATTTTTATCCCTTTGACTGTGTGCTCGCCTCTCTGCACAGCCTGGAGTTCAAGGATGTCTATTACTTCCGTGACCTCTACACTCGTGAGAAACTCGCTGTCTACAGCCTCTATCTCGAAGGCCTCATCCAGATGCTCAAGGATATGGATTATGCCAATATCCTC
>JAAYZH010000178.1 GCA_012514965.1 Clostridiaceae bacterium
ATGGCAAAAATCGCTGTAATCCGACCTTGCCCTCGGATTAGGAAGAATTTTGTCCCCAGAGAGGCCCTGGGATGACAAAAACTGCTGTAATCCGACCTCGCTCTCGGATTAGGAAGAATTTTGTCCCCGGAGCAGGCCTAGAATGACAAAAACTGCTGTAATCCGACTGCCGTCTTGGATTAGGAAGAATTTTGTCCCCGGAGAGGCCCTAGAATGGCAAAAACTGCTGTAATCCGACCTCGCTCTCGGATTAGGAAGAATTTTGTCACCGAAGAGGCCCTGGGATGACAAAAAGTGCTGTAATCCGACCTCGCCCTCGGATTAGGAGGATTTTTGTCCCTGGAAATGCCCTAGAATGGCAAAAAACGCTGTAATCCGACCTCGCCCTCGGATTTGGAAGATTTTTGTCCCCGGAACAGGTCTAGAATGACAAAAAACGCTGTAATCCGACTGCCTACCACAACCATTGAAAAAGTCCGGTCAGTCATTGCCAGTTTCAGTGGGCTATTTCAACAGTTATCCGCAGTTGCGACGAAGGGATTCAGTGGCAGCCAGGAAGCCTCTGCAACCGGGAGAGCTCGGCGCAAGGGATTATCCAGCAGCGCTCGGGGCGAAAATAGCCAGGCCAAAGCATCCGTGTAGGTCAAAGCCACCTCGGTCGATCCGGCTTCTACTGCAAGCTCGTCCACCGTCAGCGGCAAATCAGCATCGACAAACAATCGCTCACCATTACCCACGTGCAAGCGGCCTCCGCCTACACGAATCTCCACTGTTTGTTCAGCTGGCGCAGGGCTTGGACATTCGTGAATCAGCAAACGCAAACGCCCCGGCGCTAAGGGGACCTGCGTCGCCTTCGCCGCCAGGAGCATGCCGATGGTTTTGGCAAAATCGAGGATTAGGAACATACCACTGTTGCGGATGCTGCAATCTTCCGAGACGAAACCTAAAGTCTCCTGAAGTTCTAGAGCAGAACCGCCAAAAGCAAGGGGCAACTGCAGAGAGAGTTTCTCCTGGTTCAGGAGCTGCATAGTCCGCAACAAGAGCTCCGGCCATGCAGGTGCTGCCTCCGTGCGGGCAAGCTCGCTTATAGTGGTGTTCGAATTGTCTATTACAAAGTAGGCTTGGAGATCTTGTCCTCCTCCGGCAGAACGACGGACAAGAGCACGGGCGCTTTGAGAGAAAGTCCGGCAAATCAGGGTAAAGTCTTCTTTGGCCCTCGCTTGGAGACCTTCATTAGCCTGGTAGAGCGCGTATGCGTCGTCGAGCAGCGGCCCTGAGGTCGGAAGCTCGATCAACGCAAGGTCGGCTGGCAGCTGCGCGGCTCGGAGGGCAGGCCAGGTCATGATGAGGTTGCGTTGACTGAGGGAATAGTGCATGAGAATGCCGGCGTTGTCGTAACCGTAGTAGCGGTAACGTTGTCTTTGGCCGCTAAGGAAGCTGTAGGCGGATCCTCGGTCCACCATGTCGGCTATAGCAGTACGCATCAGCTGCTGCATGTAGCCTTTGCCTCGGGCGCGGTGATGGACGGACACGTTGCCGATACCGACGCGCTCGAAGGCCAGATCGGGGAAGTGGCTGGGGCTCGTAACTGGCTGTGGCATCGCCATAACCATGGCACGAATCTCCCCGTCCTCACGCATAGTGTAGTGCCAGCTCTCGCTGTCCCGGCCCTCGCCGTAGACCTTGGGCATCAAGACTTCGAAGTTATGCGGCCGGTGGTCCATGCTGAACACCAAGTTGGCAAAATCAGCCAGCTTTTCGCCTTCACCGCGAGATCCGCGCACTTGATTTGCTGCTTGTTCTGACATAGAGATTTCCTCTTTCTTCTGTGACTTTCCAGAGTAGTTTCATTGTAGCCTATCGTGATGTTTACCAAAACCCCGGCCAAAATCTTGGGCAAGACAATTCGCGCGATAGGTCCATTTCCTGCGCTTACTGATCTATACTCGATGTATAAAGAAAATGAGGAGGATCCTATGGAGCAACGTGCTTTTGGTAAAACAGGCCTGCAAACGTCCCTTCTGGGCTTTGGCGGCTTTCACCTTCTGGAAATCCCGCTCTCGGAAGCCAGCTATCTGCTGAACAAATATCTAGATGAGGGTGGCAACTACATTGAGACCGCAGCCAGCTACGGCAAAGGTGAGTCGGAACGCAAGATTGGCCAAAGCATCGCCTCGCGACGTGAGGAGTATATTTTGGCCACCAAATGCGGTGATCGCGGCAAACAAGCCTGTGCGGAGTCACTCGATCGCAGCCTGCAGAATTTGCAGACCGATTATGTGGACTTGTTCATAATGCATGGCGTCGGCACCATGGCGGATCTCGACCAGATCCTGGCGCCCGACGGTGCTTTGGCCGCCGCGGAAGAGGCCGTGGCTGCCGGCAAAGTCCGCCATATCAGCATCTCTATGCATGGTCAGCCGGATGTGCTGATTCGCGCGCTCAAGGAGTACCCCTTCGATGCCGTCATGACAACGATTAACTACTACGATCACTTCAACTTCCCGGAGATTCAGGACGTGCTGGTCCCCCTGGCCGAAGAGAAAGGTGTGGCTGTTATCCTCATGAAGCCTGTGGCAGACGGCTTGCTCTGGCGTTCGGCTCCTGAAGCCTTCCGGTATGCCTTTAGCCAGCCGGTCTCCGTCGTGGTCGCGGGAATCAACAATCGCGAGCTGCTGGATCTGGATCTGGATTTGGCTGAGAACTTCACACCCATGACCGCAGCTGAAATGGATGATCTCTACGCCAGCGCGATCGAGCTCGGCGATTATGTCTGCCGTCAATGCGACCTCTGCCTGCCTTGTCCCGAGGGCGTCCCCATCACGGAGATCTTTGCTTTGGAGGGATATTTTGATCGGCAAATGTTTGATGGCAGAGTCGGAGACGCAGCAGACTACGCTTTGCGGCAGCGCTTGCGTTTCTGGTTCAACAACAAGGACATGGCCCAAGCTCGATATGCTGACCTGGCGGTCAAGGCGGATGCCTGTACCGCCTGTGGTGTGTGCACGCCCAAGTGCCCCTATGACATCGATATTATTCGCAAACTATCGATTGCAGACTATAAGCTGGCGGCCAAAGAAATCTTCTAGGCGGTGTTTCGCTCAGTGACATTTTTCGTGTCGGATTGAGCGCCTGTCGGCTCTGATTCCCTGCGGAGTATGGACTGTGAAGGGAGCTGCCTCAAGAAAGAGGCAGCTCCCTTCATGCTTCTGCCTGCTAGCGGAGGACAAGTTGCTGGGTCTGCGGGCACGTGGTCCGGAGCAGATTTGAGTCGGGGGTACGGGGGCGGGCGGTGTGCGGCGGTGCGGGGTCCGGTGGACAAAATTTACGATATTACAGGCCGCGGGCACTTCAACTCAATACGATACTCCCCCTTCCCCGGCGCACCACAGATTAGAGAAAGCCCGGAATGCTGGGCATTCCGGGCCATTGAGAACATTAAAAAGGTGCTGTCTCTCATCGATCGATTGATCTTGAGACAGCACCTTCTTCTGTGCCTATTTCCAAGTCAAGTATTTGTGTTAGCTGTGTTTGTTACGGATTGACGCAAACACCGTTGTTGCCGCCGCGACTTTGTCTGCCGCCACCGCCGCCAACTTGTTGTCTCTCACCGTTTCTGCTGCCGGCGCGGGCACCGAAATGGCCTTCACCGGTACCGTTCATCAGGCCGCGACCCATACCGCCTTCACCGATGTTCTCTTCCATTCTGGCGAGAATCTCGTCGGCTCTTTCCTGGGTCAGCGTGCCGGCTGCGACTCTCTCATCGAGCTTGTCCTTGTGGATGGCCAGAACTTCCTCACGGAATTCTTCCAGCACACCTTCTTCTTCGGCGATGGTCCAGCAGGTCTCGCCCTCTTCACGCTCAGCGAGAATGGTTTCTGTGTCGCTTCCTGTCAAAGCGGCCAGGGCCTCTGCAGGGGTCTCATATTCGGAAAGGGCAAAGAGTGATACGGAACCCGCTCCCATTACCAATACGGCTAATCCTGCAACCAGTGCTTTCTTGATAGATTTCATTTTCGTTACCTCCTATATGTCTAACAGAACGCTTTGTTCTTGTTACAGTCATAGAATAAAACCAATGTATGGCAAAATTGTGTTCTCACCAAACAATTTTACCTGCTTTTCGAAAAATATTGCGGACAAAAAAATGACACAATTCATGCTTATAATGTATTCGTAAGGTTCAAGTCTCTGCAATTGCAGGTTTTGGACGCGCTCTACCCCATGTTGCCGCTGTACGAGGAACGATTATTATGACTACTATGCTTATCGCCGACGACAATCGAAGTAGTGTTTCGATTTTGCAGGAATACGCTCTCAAGGAGGGTTACCAGGTCAGCACTGCCTTTGATGGCTATGATGCTTTGGCCAAAGCCCGCGATCACAGCTTCGACATCATTCTTCTGGATGTGATGATGCCTGGCTTGGATGGCTTTGAGGTCTGCCGGGCCATTCGCCGCGACAGCAATGTACCCATTATCATGGTCACAGCCCGCGGCGAAGATTACGATCGCATCATGGGTCTTGATACGGGTGCGGATGATTATATCGTCAAGCCTTTTTCACCTGCGGAAGTCATGGCGAGGGTCAGGGCCGTGTTGCGCCGTATGCAGCGTGACGAGGCTGCTCCGGGCGAGTTTTTCACATACGACGGTCTCAAGGTGAATCTTGCTGAATATCACACGGAACTAGACGGAGAGCTGATCCCCTTGACGAAGAAGGAGACCGAACTGCTCTGGCTTTTGGCCAAAAATCAGCACAAGGTGTTCTCCCGCGACAACCTCCTGGAGAGCTTATGGGGCTACGATTATGAAGGTGACGCGAGAACGGTCGACTCGCACATCAAGCGTCTGCGGGCAAAACTGGATGTCCGCGAGCACAGCGGCTGGGAAATTAAAACCATTTGGGGCGTTGGCTACAAGTTTGAGGTACTGCCATGAAAAAGCGAATTCGCCTCCGCCTCCTGCTCTACTTCTCGATCAGCATGCTTGTCTTCGCCCTGTTTATCGGCGTGATCTTTACCTCTCTCTTTTCGAGGCATAATCTTGACGTCCACAAAGCCAGTCTGGAAGACCAGGCCGAACGGATTGCTTTTGCCCTGGTCACACTGCCAGCCGGACTCGAAGGTGTAGCGGGCGGCCATGGCAACATGCAGATGGGACGCGGATTTGCCTACTATCTGCAATTTCTCAACATCCTGGCCCCGGATGACTACTGGATCATCTCCCCTGATCTCGAACAAGTTACTCTGGGTCTAAACCTGGACGAGGTCAGTTATAAGCCTTTGCCGGAAGGCGCGGTTGAACTGGCCAAGGCTGCGCTGGCAGGCCAAAACAGCTTTAGCGAAAGTCTCGGGTCTTTATTTGGCAAACCCAGCATTACTGTGGCAACACCGCTCCGGACTCTTGACGGCAAAATACTCGGGGCTGTGATCCTGAACGAGCAAATCAGCGACGTGCAGGGGGCGACCACGAACGGCTTGTTGATTCTCCTCTTCAGCATCGGCGTGGCGATTGTTCTTTCGGCTGCCGTGGCGAATCTTCTGGCCGGTCGCTTCACAAATCCGCTGCGCAAGATGAAGCTGGCAGCCCAGCGCATCAGCGCGGGCGATTATTTGGCCAAAACCGAAGTCTCACAAGCAGACGAGATCGGCGAACTTGCTCTCGCCTTGGATGATATGGCCGAGCAACTGCATCTGGCCTCACAAGCGAGTGCCAGACTTGAGCAGCAGCGCCGCGACTTTATCGCGAACATTTCGCACGAACTTCGTACGCCTGTGACTGTGATTCGCGGCTCTCTGGAGGCAATTTCGGACGGCGTTGTGAGTGAACCCGCCCGAGTGGCTGAATATCACGAGCAAATGCTGGTCGAAAGCGTATACCTGGAGCGCATGGTCAACGACCTGTTAGACTTGGCACGCCTGCAGAATCCGGACTTCGCGATCGAGATGCAGAAGGTGGACTTGCGAGAGATCACCGCGGACGCCGTCCGCAGCGGTGAACGACTGGCCCGACCCAAAGGAGTTACGCTGCGACTTGACGTGAGCGGTCAGGATTTCGCGATCCAAGGCGATTACAGCCGGCTCCGGCAGATGCTCTTGATTATTCTCGACAACGCAGTGAAGTTCTCGCCCTCTTCTGCCGAAGTTTCGATCCGTCTCGAGCGTCTGGCGGACCAAATCCGCTTGTCTGTTCGAGATCAGGGCAGCGGTATCTCAGCAGAAGAAATGCCCTATCTCTTCGAACGCTTCCACAAGCAGCGTTCCGAAGCGAATAAGACCGGAACCGGGCTGGGCCTCTCAATCGCGAAGCAGATCGCGGACCGTCACGGGATCACAATTGAAGTTGCGAGTGAACCGGGTCAGGGCAGCGAATTAGTGTTTTCGCTGCCGATCGCCAGCTGAGATGCACGCGTAGAACCGAAGGCAGGCGAACGCTCTATTCCTCCGCCATGACTGTCGTTCTTACCTGTCCAGTCTATGCTCCAGCAAGTCACATTCTGTAAGCTGCCCGCCTTCGATTCGCAG
>JAAYZH010000179.1 GCA_012514965.1 Clostridiaceae bacterium
GGCCGAGAAACTGGGCGACATTCTCGAGTGGAAGAACATCACGCTCAGGGGCTACGGAGCGCCGGAGCTAGAAGCAGAACCCCTGCTGGCGTGGCTGGACCTATATGGCAGCTGCCTGCTCCCCTATGTCACCGACACGACTGCGATTCTGGAGAACGCCGGTCAGCAGGGCCAGGCTGTGATGTTTGAAGCCCAGCTCGGCGCCTTACGTGACATCGATTACGGCATATATCCATACACTACATCCTCACAGACGCTGGCGGCGTATGCGCCGATCGGCGCAGGGCTGCCCGGGGCAAAGTTGAACCTGGTTATTGGTGTGGTCAAAGCCTACTCAAGCTGCGTAGGTGAGGGGCCATTCACGGTGGAAATGAGTGGAGACGAGGCGGAAGCCCTGCGCGCAGCCGGTGGAGAGTACGGAGCCGCGACCGGCAGGCCGCGGCGTGTCGGCGCCTTCGATATTCCGGCCAGCCGCTACGGCGTCCTGGTCCAGGGTGTGGACGAGATTGCTTTGACCAAGCTGGATGTCATGGCCTACATGGACAAGATTCCGGTTTGTGTAGCCTACGAGGTCGATGGTGTCCGGACCGATCGCTTCCCTTCGGGCGATGAGCTCCTGCGTGCGAAACCGGTCTATGAATATCTTGAGGGCTTCCAGACAGATATTTCTCAGTGCCGCCGCAAGGAGGACTTGCCCCTTGCCGCGATTCGCTACATTCAGTTTATCGAAAAGGCCATGGGCTGCCCGATCAAGTATGTGTCTGTCGGCGCGGAACGCGATGATTATCTGCTGATGTACTGAGCTCGCAGGTTCACGGAGGGGGGCAAACTATGAGTGAAATGGTTTTGGTGCTGGATTTTGGCGGCCAATATAAGGAGCTGATCGCGCAGAATGTACGCGGCCTGGGTGTGTATTCGGAGATCAAGAGCGGCCGGACACCGGTCGATGAAATTCGCCGTTTGCAGCCGATCGGCATTATCCTGACGGGCGGCCCGAACAGCGTGTACGCACCGGACTCTCCGTCCTGCGATCCGGAACTCTTTCGTCTGGGGATACCGGTTCTGGGCATCTGCTATGGCATGCAGCTGATGTGCCACCTGCTGGGCGGAGAGGTGCAGCCGGGCGAGAAAGGCGAATACGGTCGGGTGCCGGTTCGTACTTTGGCCGAAGATTCGCTGCTCTTGCAGGGGATCGGCTCATCCTTCGCTGCCTTGATGAGCCATCGCGACGCGGTCAAAACACTTCCGCAAGGTTTCACGACCACTGCGGCGAGCCCCACTTGCATTGCAGCCTGCGAAAATGCTGCAGAGAAGCTCTACGCTGTCCAGTTTCACCCGGAAACCAAGCATACTGAGCATGGGCGGGAGATTCTCCGTAACTTTCTTTATAAAGTGTGCGGCGCTCTCGGCGACTATAAACTCGATGACTATATTGAGAATCAGGTTCGGGAGATTCGAGAGAAGGTCGGTTCACAAAGCGTTCTTCTGGCCTTGTCCGGCGGCGTCGACTCTTCGGTTTGCGCTAGCCTCTTGAGCAAGGCGATTCCCGGTCAGCTGACCTGCATCTTCGTCGACCACGGCTTTATGCGCCAGGACGAGGGCGACGAGATCGAGGCGGTCTTCAGCAAACGTGATTTGCGCTTCATCCGCATCAATGCGCAGGAGCGTTTTTTGGCCAAAATCACCGGCGTCAGCGAGCCGGAGGCTAAACGCAAGCGGATTGGCACAGAGTTCATCCGTGTCTTCGAAGAGGAGTCTGCTAAGCTGGGCCAGATCCCCTTCCTAGCCCAAGGCACGATTTACCCGGATGTGGTCGAATCCGGCTTGACGAACGGCGCTGTGATCAAGAGCCATCACAACGTCGGCGGCCTGCCCGAGAATCTTGCCTTCTCCGAAATCATCGAGCCGCTCGCCGGCCTCTTCAAGGACGAGGTGCGGATCCTCGGCCGTAAGCTGGGCTTGCCTGTCAGTCTGGTCACGCGCCAGCCTTTTCCTGGCCCCGGCCTCGCCATACGCATTATGGGTGAGGTTACTTTGGCCAAGCTTGACACGTTGAGTCAGGCTGACGCGATTTTCCGTGAAGAGCTGGCCCAAAGCCGCAAGAAGCCTGATCAGTACTTCGCTGTAATGACCGACACACTTTCTGTAGGAGTCAAGGGCGATGCCCGTACCTATGAGCCCGTGATCGCCTTGCGTGCAGTGATTACCGATGACTTCATGACCTGCGATTATGCTCCTCTGTCGCACCGTGTCCTGAGCAAAGTCGCTGCCCGACTCACCTCTGAAATTTCCTCCGTGAGCCGTGTGGTGTATGACATCACGTCAAAGCCGCCAGGGACAGTGGAATGGGAGTAAGCCAGCTCCCTTCGTGAGCTTCGCAGGTCCTCGACTTCGTAAACGTGTGGTGTTTATACCACACGTTTACTCATCTGCGGAAGTTCGCTCACGAAGGAGCTCCTATATGATTCCGCCTCTGGGATTTGGAAGATTTTTGTCCCCAGAGCAGGCCTAGAGTGACAAAAATCGCTGTAATCCGACCACGCTCTCGGATTAGAAAGGATTTTGTCGCAGCGGAGGCTGCAGAGTGACAAAAATCGCTGTAATCCGACCACGCTCTCGGATTTGGTTGATTTTTGTCCCCAGAGCAGGCCTAGAATGACAAAAAACGCTGTAATCCGACCTCACCCTCGGATTAGAAAGGATTTTGTCCCCA
>JAAYZH010000003.1 GCA_012514965.1 Clostridiaceae bacterium
GCCGCATTCATTGTTTGGGGGGCTCACGAGGGCATGCGGTCGGCTCTGCCGGCCGTCCAGCAGACTTTCCTGGAAAATGTGCCGCTCACCGGCCGCACGTGGCTGCGTGAACTGCTAACAGATTCATATGAGCACAACGGGTTCACAGTCAAATTCAGCCAGCAGATCGAAGATGTGCTTGGCGATGAGGTTTACGGTTCCGAACTGGATGGAGTAGTGGAAGGGACGGAGAGTGATCTTGAATTCCTGGATAATGACGGTAAACTAATCCGCAAAGACATGGAGGACAACACAGACTTCTCGAATCGCCGCCTCGCTGTCTGGCAGGACGGCCTCAAGGTTTTCGCGAAGAGTCCCTTGTTTGGAGCAGGCATGCGCAATACAGTACCTTTTGCGGCTGCTAATAACCTGAGCACAAATGATTTCTTTCTGCGTGGTACGACCTTAACGAATGCCTATCTGGATGTGCTGGCCGGCAGCGGATTGGCAGGCTTCAGCCTCCTGCTGAGTTTTTTGGTCTTGTCCATTCGCGATGTTCTCACAGCGCTGGCTTCGAATGGCACGCGCAAACGTCTAATCCTGCTCCCATCCGCAATCCTTGCGGGATTGGCTATTTTCATCGTGTTTTTATCCGATGTTCTCTCTGACTTCTCCATTTACAGCCTCTTGTTCTGGCTGTATCTCGGCTTCATCCAGGGTGTCGTCCGTGAGGACAAAGAGGCCGCCAGGATACCGAAACCTGCAGCTTTCATCTGTGACACTCCTTTACAAGTGCAAAATGCGTTGAATTTGCTTTGCCAAAATCCGGCCTATTCAGGGCAGGCGGATCTCTTTCTCTATAAGCAATTTAGCGGCGCAGACAAACTGGAACAAGCGCTCAGGCGAGAAGGCTGTTTTGGCGAGATTTACGCTTTTCAACCATACCCAAACACGAAGGTCTGGTATTCGCCTTTGCGCACGCTCATTCGTCAGTGGCTGCCAGAGTATTTTTTGCAACGTCATCTCTTGCCAACAGGTGAGACCAAGGCGATTCTTGCGAATCGCGTGTATCCCGTTTTGTACCTGAGCTTTTTCACAGCCTTTTCTGATAGCATTCGCTGGCTTTGGCCGGACAGCCGTGTCGAACTGATTGAAGATGGTCTGGGCAGCTACAGTCTGCCGGACCTCGAAACGCACTTCCGTTCACGCCGTTATCTGGCATTCAATAAGTATTTTTTGGCAAGCAAGCTCGGCTATCGGCCTGCGGCCGGCTGGTATACTGCTCCTTCTCTGCTGCAAGGCGATCGAGCCTATGCGATTCGTCAGTTGCCGGAACTTACAGCAGAGAATCCGGCCACAGAGCTCATCAAGCGAGTGTTTTCCTACGAAGAAAACACAATTCTTGCGAGTCACCGCTTTATCTACCTGAGCCAGCCGCTGGCCGAAAAGTCCGCCCTGGAAGCAGGCGGACAGGCTACGGAGGCAGAAGTCTTGGCGCTGCTGCAGGCCAGACTGGGGGAGAGGCTGCTCGTCCGAGTGCATCCCCGCCAGGATAAGACTTTCTACGAACAATACAGCAGGCTCGACACGCAGGGCAATCCCTGGGAATTGGACGCAATCTATTCGCTTCGTGAAGATCACATCTTGCTCGGCGCATTTTCAACAGCGCAATTCATGCCCTGGCTTCTCAGCGGTAAACAGACACACGTTGTCTTCTTGTACCCTTTGCTGACCGGAACCTGGAGTGGCGCTGAGCAGCTGATCCACAAGGTTCAGGCCGCTTACCGGGACCCGAAGCGAATTCACTCGATCCAGACGCTTGCGGAACTGGATCAGGTTTTGCTCGCATTGCTGGCCGATGTGAAACAGGCAGGTGAGCATGGCTAAAGCAAACGACAAGTGGACTTCTGGCAGCGCAAATTCACTGGCCTTCTACAATATGCTTGGGCCCATCATCCTGAATGGAGTGAATTTTTTTACCGTACCAATTTTCACACGTGTCCTGGGGCCTGCCAACTTCGGTGTTGTCTCTTTGTACACAACCTGGGTGCAGCTGTTCACGATTCTCATTGGTCTGCAGACCTCCGGCACGATAGCGCCGTCTATGGTGCATTACGACGAGGACGAAGAAAAACGCTACCTCTCAAGCATTCTGTCCTTGTCACTCCTGTCTTTTGGGGTGCTGACGCTCCTGGCAATTCTCTTCATCAAGCCGTTGTCGGCCTTCACAGGTTTTCCTGTGCAAATCATTGTGATGATGCTGCTGCAGTCGTTTGGCGCTTACATGATCGGCTTTGGCAATATTTTCTTTACGTATGAGAAGAAGGCCAAACTCAATTTTGTCCTATCGGTTTCGGTAACCATCCTGACCATCGGCTTGTCATTACTCCTGGTCTTGCTTGTAGACAAGCCTGAGACGAATTATAACGGTCGCATTACCGGCATGATGCTGCCCAACCTGGCGCTTGGTGTAGTTCTCCTTGTCTATTTCCTTCGCCGCGGCGGCTCTTTCTATGACAAAGAATACTGGAAATTCTGTTTGCCGCTGAGCCTGCCGCTGATCTTTCATGGTCTGTCGCAGATAATTTTGGCCCACAATGCCAAAGTCATGCTGCAGCAATATACAGGCGACAGAGTCCTGGTCGGTGTATTTAGCCTGGTCTTGACGCTGACGAACATTCTCAACGTCATTTACAATGCACTCAACAACACTTGGGTGCCCTTCTTCTACGATTACATGAAGACCGATGACCACGAGGCAATCCGGCGGCGCGGCCAAAACTACCTTCTCTTGTTCGCGATCATCTGCAGCGGCTTTATGCTGCTGGCCCCGGAAATGATTCTGCTCTTCGCCGGGGAAGAGTACCGGGACGGGATCAGCTTGGTACCGGTTCTTACCTTGGCAGCTTTTTTCACCTTTCTATACTCCTTTCCGGTCAACTATCAGTTTTTCCATCGAAAGACCACGAACATCGCGATCGGCACAGCCATGGCGGCCGGCATGAATGTGGTCCTGAATGTGCTTTTGATCAAACCATTAGGTATGATGGGAGCGGCCTTGGCAACCACAGCCGCCTACTTGCTGCTGTTTCTCTTCCACGAATGGATTGCCAGACACAAGATCAAAGGTACGTACCCCATGCCATTCCGTCTGTACATACCTGTGCTTGCGTTGGTCCTGGCTGCCGCGGCACTCAGTTACCTCTTACTGGCCTTGGCCTGGCCGCGCTGGTTATTCGCTATCGCGCTGGCAGCCTGGCTCTTGGGCCGAACTTTGCGCAACCGCACAATTTTTTAGAACAAGCCTGTTGGACGAGAGTAAACCTGACGTAGATACGAATAAAGAAAAGGACAACAACTATGAGAGATAGAACAGCGATTTCGGTCATCATGCCGGTCTATGGCGTGGAAGACTATGTCGGACGTGCCATCGAGAGTATCGTGAAACAGAGTTTTGGCGATTTTGAATTTCTCATCGTCGATGATGGCAGCAAGGATGGCTCTGGTGCGATCTGTGATCGCTATGCGGCCCAGGATGACCGTATTACGGTCTTCCACAAGGAGAACGGCGGTGCGCCCAGCGCACGCAACTACGCCATGGACAGGGCTAAAGGCGAATACTATTACTTTATGGACGGAGATGACTGGGTCGAGAGCAATATGCTTGAACGCTTGTATCAGCTTGCCAAAGAACACGATGCTCAAATGGTGGTCGCCGCCTACTACATCGACACCTACTACGACGGTGAACACTACTATAGGGAAGAAAAGAGTCAGCCCCCAGCAGTGTATGGAGACGCGAAAGCTTTCCGAACTGATGCGCACAAACTCTTTGACAATAACTTACTCTACACGCCATGGAACAAACTGTTTCTGCGTTCTTTTGTCGAAGAACAGAACATCCGTTTCCGGCCTACGTTCATGGACGACTTTCCCTTTAACCTCGATGTAGTGCGCGACATCGAGCGAGTTGTTGTTACAGATGAAAAATTCTATCATTTTATACGAGCCAGAGCAGAGAGCGAAACGTCAAAATACCGCGCGAATATGTACGAAAAAAGAGAAGAGGAAGACCGCTGGATGCAGGAGCTGTATCAGTACTGGGGAATCGACCATGAAGAGATCCAGGAATTCCTGGCCCGGCGCTACATCGAACGGCTTGTCGGTTGTGTCGAAAACATTACCTCTCCCAATAGTCCCCTGAATAAAGCTGAGAAAATTGCCGTCATCAGTCAGATCATCAAAACCCCCAGGGCCCAGGAAAGCTGTCGTGCAGCCCAGCCGCGGTCGCGTTATATGAGCCTGCTGATCGCCCCGATCCGCAGCCGCAACGCGGATCTCATGTATCGGATGGGCAGTCTCATCTCGTGGGTCAAAAAGCGTAACGTCAAACTCTTCGCGATGCTAAAAGCCAAGCGCTAAATGAAAGGGGCTGCCTCCATTTGAGACAGCCCCTTTATTGACTTGCGCATAGTGAGCGACTAATTGAATAATCTGGCGTAGTAATCGAACAGATTGAGAATCATGGCGACTCCTGCTGCAATCAGCAGAGCACCGGAAATACGCTTGATCGTTACCATGTGCTTTTTGAGGCCATTCAGAACTTTTTTAGCCTGATCAAACAACACGGATGTGATAATGAAGGGAAGACCCAAACCCAGCGAGAAGAGCAGGAGCAGCAGGATACCGTTCCATACCGTGTCGGCCTGGCTTGCCTGAATCATAGCAGCAGAAAGCCAGGTGCTGAGACAAGGGGCCCAGGTCAAGGAGTAAGCTGCTCCGAATAAATAGCTGCCGCCAAGTCGCAGGGGCTTGGAGCTGTCGGTAAAACGATCGGTTAGGCCGCTTTGCTTGCGCTGAGGCAGCCGGGCCTTGAGTTTCATAATGAAGGGCAGTTCAAGATAGAAGATACCCATGATGACCATGATACTGCCGCCGATGATACGAAGTGTATCGGCCTGACTGGAGAGAAGAGAACCGACTGAAGTTGCAGATGCCCCCAGGAGAACGAACAGTGTTGTGAAGCCAGCTACGAAAGCCAGGGTGTTCACGATCAGCCGTTTGTTATTGCTTTCTTCACCGCCTGCCAAATAAATCAAGTAAACCGGCAGCATGGGTAAAATGCATGGAGAAAGAAAGGCGAGAACACCTTCAAGGAATGTCATTACGTATTGCATATTTTTTCCTTTTGCGCGACAGGTCTGAAAAGTGCCGCTTATTTCTTTAAACTTCTAAGGGTAAAGCTTTTTTGTCTCTTCAAGCAGCTGCTCAAAGTCAGCCAGTTCTCTTTGGCCTTCCATAATAAAGCCCGGCTGACTATCCGGCCCCACGGAGAAGGAGCTGGGGAGTGCGCTTAGACCGAGTTTGCCGCCGACATCCATGAAATCGTCATAGTAATAGGGGAAGGTAAAACCATTCTCCGCAATGTACTTATCTGCTTCTTCCTTGGTCTCGCGACCGCCGACGGCATCGATACTGACAAATTCCACAGTAGGATCATCTTTGTACTTGTCATAGAATTTCTGCAGATCCGGCATTTCTTCTTTACACGGCGGACACCAGGAGGCCCAGTAATTGACAATCAGATACTGTCCCTTGAACTCTGAAAGCGTACGGGTCTTGCCTTCCTGATCGACGAAGGTGAGGGAGGCGAACAAGGCCGCACTGTCTTCTGTACTTGGTGTAGTCGAGGCTGATCCTTCAGAACCCGAGTTCGGATTCGCGACAGAACCTGGGCTAGTACTCTCTGTGGCAGCTGCGCTGCTATTGGCGGACGTGGAGCCGGCCTCGATTCGCGGAGCAGTTACATCTGGACTTCCGCCCATTTCGAGGAGCTTTGACGCGCCAAAGAAGAGTCCGCCTGCCAGTACAACGACCCCGATAATGACTAAAGTATTTTTAAAATTTTTGTTCATTCTTGTCTCCTAAATCTGCAGTTTAAAAACGAAGGCTGATAAAACAGTTGTTTCATCAGCCGAAATTACAGGTGTAGAGAATTCTCAAAAGCTTGTAAAAGCTTACGCATTGTCACGCAGGACACGGCTCAGCTGCTGGGGCTGATGTACGCCGGCTTGCTTATAAACCATTTCGCCCTTCTTGAAGACTGCGAGGGTAGGTACAGCCATGACGCCGTAACGAGCGCTGAGCTCAGGAGCCTGATCTACGTCGATTTGGACAAAGTCATACGCTTGACCTTCGGCCGTTTTCTCTGCACTCAAGAGGATGGGATGCATGGCTTTGCATGGTCCGCACCAAGTAGCATAGAAATCTACTAAAACAGGCTTCTCGCCGGTCTTAAGCATGGTTTTGAATTCATCCTGATTGACTTGTTTCATTGTATTGTGCTCCTTCA
>JAAYZH010000180.1 GCA_012514965.1 Clostridiaceae bacterium
CCGAAGTGCTCCCATTGCCCATTGAAGAAGGAGAGCGATTGGGCCAAATGATTTTTACGCTCCCTGATCAGTCGCGCTATGTAGTGAATGTCGGGTCAGACCGCGATATTTTGACACACAATACCACACTTGAGAAAATCCTCTCTACTGCGCGCGAATATCAGCAGATCGTGATCATTGCCCTGATTCTTGCGGCACTGCTGATCATCGTCGGAATCGTTAAACTCGTCAGTATCATAATCCGCCGAATCGTACTCTCAAAGCAGGATCGTCTGCGTCAATGGCGTGATTTGCATTGATAACGATCTATGAGCAGGCTCAGCGCATGGTCGTAGAGATAGAAGATCATCACAATCATTCCAATGACAATCGCAACCTGGCCCGCAAAAGGCAAGCTGAAAGGTAAACGTTCTGCAACAAGGTCGAACCACCCCGGCACTAACCACTGCAGAATTGCAATTGCGCCGCCGCCCAATAACAAAGCCAGCAGCGTTTTGACAACAAAGTTCCAGATACGGGGCCGGCCGCTTCTGTCACGCGCATAGCATTCGAGAAGAGACTTAAGAATCGGATACAGGCCAAAAAACAGATAAAATGGCCAGGCAAACAGCCAGCCGGGCAGCACTAAACTGATAAGAGAAGTTACGAGGTATGTATAGCGCGCGGCCTGCCGGCCTTCGTCAATCAGGACAAGGGCCACACAAAATGAGCTGCCAAGGTAAAAAAGCAGATCAGCGACGGGCGAAAGCCGAACCAGGGTCAAAAACAGAATGCTAAGCGCAGAAAAAATCGCGATCTTCGCGATACTGCGAGTCGAAAGACTGCTCTTCTTCTGCCTTCTCATTCAGCTCTGTCCTGACTAGCAACAAGAGTCGATTCCACAACACGACAAGCAGGAATTGGCGCAACACAGCAGAGTCAACGTCGAACAGCAGTCGCTGTCGGTCGAGCCGCCGTAGTAACCCTGATAGGGATTCTGCCGGTTCTGGTTGGGATTCTGGCCGAATGGATTCTGGCCAAAAGGACTCTGCCCAAATGGGCTTTGGCCTGGCCGATAGGTTCCATAAGGGTTGCCGCCCTGACCTCCGGATCCCGGACTGTACGATGAACGATGCTGCGGGTCAGTCAAGGTCGAGTAAGCCTCATTGATCTCCTGCATCTTCTCCTCAGCCAGGTTCTCCAGCGGATTGCCCTTGTAGCGGTCCGGATGATATTGCTTCACCAGGTCCCGGTAGGCCTTCTTAATCTCATCTTCAGAAGCGCCGCGTCGGACACCAAGCACTTCATAGGGATCCTTGTTACTCTTCATTTCGTTGCGTTAGCTCCTGTATTAAACTCTGGTGAGCTTTTGGCCGCTGCTGACAGCTGCTCTGACTGCAGGAAGACCCATTTGGATAATGTTACCAAGTATAGCCCCATCTCGAAAATAAGGCAATAAAGCGGCCGTTAAATCCAGCGCTTCTTCTCGCTGCTTAAGGGCTTCGGTGACCTCTTCATCACGCGTGTCAGCCGCCATGAAGAGCAGAGGATTCCAACGTCCTTCGCGGCTGTCCTCCGCAAAATCGTCCAGGGCGTCAATCAAGTAGATCCACTCACCGCACTTCTGCCCGATATAGACCAGAGCAGCGCGTACAGCCGCATCGGGTTCAGGCACCAGCGGCGCGAGGGCCAAAACATTGCCCAGAAGCTCGCCGAATGGGCGGACAGCTTCAGCGGGGTTCAACACATCCACGCGAATCTCTTTCTCCATCGCTCGCTGCGCTTCGAGCCCCTTCTGGATCGCCAAATCCAGCTCGGGAAAGCGAAAGGATGCCTTCGTCTTCGCCCGTCCAAAGGCCAGGCGCATTGCCTGACTGCTCAGGAGCTTCTCGCCATCCTCGAGATTATCTCTGAACTTGTACCAGCCAAGCAGGACAGCGGCGGCAGCCGTAAAATCGAGCGGACTCGATCGATGTGCCATGGGATTCTTCATCCCGGGGTGGAGAATACACGAGTCCATCTCCTCACCATGCGACTCTTCCTCCAGCGCGAGAAGCAACAGACCCAAAAAAGTCATGTCGTAGGTGGTAGCCAGACGCGGCAATTGCCCGTATTCAGCAGAGATGGTTTTGCAGATTCCGCAATATACGGAACGGTAGCGCACAAATTCTTTGACCTTCAATTCTGCCTTGTGAGGGCGGATATATCCAAACATTTCTCTCTATTCTTCCTCTGTAGCTGCCGATCAAAGCAGCAAAACATCACGCAACAACTATTCTATGTTAAAATAATCCACATGTTTAAAGCTATAATATGAACTTTATAGAAAGCTTCTAAGGAGTTTACCATATGTCACAAACCCACGTTCGCACTCGTTTCGCGCCCTCCCCCACCGGTTTCATGCATATAGGCAACCTGCGCACAGCCCTGTATGAATATTTGACAGCAAAATCCGCCGGCGGCGACTTTGTCCTGCGCATCGAAGATACGGATCAGGAGCGCCAGGTCGAGGGAGCAATCGAGAAGATTTACAGTAC
>JAAYZH010000181.1 GCA_012514965.1 Clostridiaceae bacterium
ACTACACCGGCTACACCCGTCAGCGCGAAAATGAAGAGTACGAGCCGCGTCAGCTGAACTATTCCACCGGTTTGGTCATGGACCAGGCGCACCGCCCCAAGCCTTCTGCCGTGACAAAATAGTAGGCTTGTCGCCCTCCCCGCGCTGCTCAAGTGATCTGAAGATCGATTCAGGCGGAGAAAGCGGAGAAGCCGGAGAAGCCGGAGAAGCCGGAGAAGCCGGAAAAGCCGGAGAAGGCGGAGAAGCCGGAGAAGGCGGAGAAGCCGGAGAAGCCGGAGAAGGCGGAGAAGCCGGAGAAGGCGGAGAAGCCGGAGAAGGCGGAGAAGCCGGAGAAATTTGTAAACTATATTGAAAATCCGTTGCGGCGAGGCGTCGTTGTCCTGTTCTTGGGACTAGCGCCCCGCCTCTTTTATGTTATAAAGGAAGTGGGAGCAGTAGAATAAGGTTTCTCTCTTATTTCAAGAGTTTGTGCTTTTTGTGTGCTTGTTTTGTTGCTCCCTTTTCTTATAATTCCGTCGGTGCAGATCTCCTCTTCGATCGAACTGGTATATGACTTCACAAAGGGCTGCCTCAAATGACGTTTGTCTGGGTTTGGGGTAAAGCCACTGAAAGAGCCGCCCCTGAAAATGGAGATCACTGCCTGAACTTTTTCAGTAACCTCGTTTGGGGTTCGGATAAACGTCGAATTTGTGCCTAGAAGCCCGAATTGTGGCAAAATCCTGAGTTGTGTGTGCCTTCCGCTTGGATAACTCGGATATTTGTCGCCAGAACCCCGAATCGTGGCAAAAAACCGAGTTGTGCGGCCACTCCGCTTGGACAACTCGGATATTTGACCCGAAACCCCCGAATCTGAGCCCAACTCCGTTTCCTCGACTGTCCGCCATCCATCAGTAAAAAGAATGTAAAAGGAGTCGCCTTGTTTTGAGGCAGCCTCTTGTTTATCTGCAGAGGCTTGCCGGCAAAGGAATCTGATGCAATTACTCTCGCGGGGCGAAAGTCTGAACTTTCTTGAACTGCGCCGTCCGGATTACAGCGATTTTTGTCATTTCGGACAACCCTGGTGACAAAAAGTCTTCTAATCCGAGATAGCGGGACAGAACAAGTTCATTATTTCCCATAAAAGGTCGTTTTAAAGGATCTTTCTGGACTTTATTGAACTGCGAGACTCGGAATACAGCGTTTTTTGTCATTTCGGACGCTCCTGGTGACAAAAAGTCTTCTAATCCGAGACAGCGGGACAAAACGAGTTCATTATTTACCATAAAAGGTCGTTCATATAGACCTTTCTAGACTTTATTGAACTGCTCGGCTCGGAATATAGCGTTTTTTGTCATTTCGGACGACCCTGGTGACAAAAAGTCTTCTAATCTGAGTGGCGGCGTTGCGGCTCGGATTACAGCGATTTTTGTCATAGTCCGAGCCTCCTCACGACAAAATGCACTCGAATCTAGGAGACCAGGCCGGAATACCGCGATTTTTGTCATGTCGTCAGGTGCCCCCAGCGACAAAAACTCCATTCCAGCCCCCACCTACTTCGTCCCCTAGAGCTTTTTGGCCTGCAGCTGCGCGAGGATCGCGAGTTCCGCAGCCTTCCAGATTCGGCTCTGTGGCATCGCCAGGTCTGTGCCCTCAAGACAATCCTTGATCAGATAGCTGAAGAACGGGAATCCGGTCTGCTTGTCCGTGTCAATACGCCAATTGCCTTCCCCATTTACAAGGTAGACCACCGCCCGCGCCTCGTCCTCAGCGACGTTAATATATTTTCGCAGCTCTATGTAGCCCTCTGTGCCGAGGAGGAAAATACGGCCGTCGCCCCAGACCGGCAGGCCGGCTGGGGTGTACCAGTCGACCCGGCAATTCGCCAGGACGCCGTTGTCGGCGCGGAATTGGCAATCGCCGTAATCCTCGAATTCGGGATACTCGGGATGTTTGTGATTAGCTACGTGACTGCTGACCAGGTCGGCCTCACGAGCCCCGCTGAAGGCCAGGAACTGCTCGATCTAGTGACTGCAAATGTCGATCAGAATACCGCCGGCTGGTTCGGCTTTGTAGAACCAGTCAGGATTACGTTCAGGCTGGAAGAGATGAGGGCCCATGCTGGTGATCTGAACCAGACGGCCGATCGCGCCTTCACGGAGCAAGCGTTCGGCGTGAATCGCAGCTTCGTTGTTGATGTGTTCGCCGTAGTAAACGAAGTAGCGTTTGCCGGTTTCGGCAGCGACCGTTTTTGCACGAGCCAGCTGGTCCAGGGTGGTGAGCGGGGCTTTGTCCGTGAAGTAATGCTTGCCGGCTTGCATGGCGCGGATACCGATATCAGCGCGTTGATTGGTGACGGCGGCAGCCGCTAGCAGCCGCACCTCCTGGTCCTGCAAAATCTCGTCCAGGCCGTGAGCAAGTCGCGCGCCAGGAAAACGGCGCGCAAATGCAGCCGCCTTCACCGGGTCTGGGTCATAGACCCATTTGACCGATGCGCCGGCGTTGATGAGGGCTTCCGTCATTCCGTTAATGTGAGAATGCTCAAGATAAGCTGCGCCAAACACAAACTGGCCGGGCGACAATGGCAGGGGCTGGAAGAACGTGGGTCTATAAAGCTCCGGTACTTCTACGCTCATGACGTTGCTCTCCCTTTGAAGTCATTTTACTTCCTGTTTGAGCCAAAGTACATGCCGTAACCGCCCACGACGTCCACAACGTCATAACCGTCACGCGTCAGCTGACCGCAGCACATACGACTGCGTGCCCCGCTTTGGCACATGAGATAATAGGTTTTGTCCTTCTTCAGATACTTCGCGGGGTCACTGATCAGCTTCTGCATGGGAACGTTTTTCGCTGTACGGAGACTGCCGCCGCTGAACTCGTAGGTCTCGCGAATATCAATCAGCTCGATTTTACCAATCAGTGCATCCAGTTCGTTCACGGGAACGGTCTTCCCCTTGCTGCGTCCAAACATAAACATAAATTTTTCCTCCTCGCCGCGCTGTGGTCATCAGCTAGCGGTTACTATTCTATAGTTCGTCGCACATAATAGCTTAACGAGTTGCGTTTATTCGTAATGTTTTGCCCCATTCCAGCAAATAATTTTGCACGTACTCTGCCTGATTACTTGTGCAATTTGTCAATTTCCGCGGCCAAAGCCTCCGCAATGCGTTGGGCGCCCGGGATGTTGGGATGGACCCCGTCGAAAATAAACCAGTCACGTCTACCTTCGGTATAGGCATAGAGGTCAAAGACCGGCAGGCCTAAGCTGCCGCACATGTCAATAATCGCATCACGAATTTCCGTGACAATCGCGGGTTGGACGCCGTAGAAGCCAGGCCCTTCCGTTCGCTTGGGGTGCGGAAAGGCGTAAGGCGGTGTCAAGATCAGAATGTTCGCATCGGGCAACGCTTCACGGTAAGCTGTGATCAAGCTGGTATATTCTTCGACGAAACTGGCGGGTCCCTGCCAGTTCTCGGCCTTCGAATCATTGGTGCCGAAGCCGAGGAGAACGAGGTCCGGCTGCGCTTCGAGACTCAAGCGGTATTTACGGTAGCTGCGGTAAGGATGGACGCCGCTGTGCATGGCCGTGGCCTTGTTTTGGCCAAAATTGATGACCTGGTAGCGCGGCCGCAGGAGCAGCCCGAGCCGATGCGGCCAGGCATGGCGGAACCAGTTGGGCAAAAACATGCCATACACGCTGCTGTCACCAACACAGGCGACACGTTTCCGATCGCCACGCGGACGGTAAACAACGGGCCAAAACCAGAAGCCCCAGAAGGCCAGGACCGCAAGTGTTACGAGCCCCAGTCCGGTCAGGAGCGCAAGAATAATATAAAATGTTTTCATTCCACTCCCCCACTGCAGTCTTCACAGAAGAATCCCGTGTCAGAAACACAGAATTTATATTATGATAATCATTATAAACAAGTCCTGCTCCGTCTGGGAGAATCCGCGCGGGGCATCTGCGGAAATTGTCAACAGCGTCCGGCCAGGCCGTGCGAGAGAGAGGTCATCAGATGAATCCAGTCGTACGTTTAGGTCTCAAGATCGCGTCCATGCCGATCTTTGGCGTCTCGAAGAGTTATCCCCTCCTGCGCAAGGCGCAGGAAGCATTCGCCCCCGAGCTGGACAAAGACGAAGAAGACGACTTCGTCCTCCTGGACCAGTACCTGCTGTCTGATGACGGCGAATCCCACGTGCCGATACGCGTTTTTGTGCCGAAGAACGAGCTCAAGAACGGTCTGATCATCTTCATACACGGCGGCGGCTTCGTCACCGGAAACGTCGACATCTACACGGTCCCCTGCGCTCGGCTCGCGACCCGTACCGGCCGCATTGTGTGCTCGATCGACTATGCTTTGGCCCCCGAAAACCCCTTCCCTGCCGGACTGGAAGACTGTCTGGAAGTGACACGGGAGCTCAGTGATTACTTCACTGCGAAGAATGACCCGCGCCTGCACCCGATTACCATTATGGGTGACTCGGCGGGCGGCAACCTTGCCACAACCGTCGCGCGCCTCTTGCGCGAAGAAGAAGCCACAGGCCCCGACTTGCAGATCCTGCTCTATCCGGCGGTCGGCAATGACTATACTGACAGCTCGCCCTTCCCATCGGTCCAGGAAAAGGGCGAGAGCTACGGCCTTACTGCCAAAAACATGCAGGAATACTATGAGCTCTACCTTCCGGATCCCGCGCTCCTCGACGACCCGCGCGTTTCGCCACTGGCAGCCGAAAACTTCTCCGTTCTGCCTCCAGCCTTGATCGCCACTGCCGAGCATGATCCTCTGCGTGACGAAGGAGAATACTATGGCAAGGTTTTGGCCAAAGCCGGCGTACCTGCAATCGTCAAACGCTTTGCTGACGTGCCCCACGGTTTCTTCAGCAACCCGCGGATTTTTCCGGATGAGAATGACGCACTCCTCGAAATGATCAAGAACTTCCTGGACAGTTGGAAATGCGAGAAATAACATGGACATACAACAAAGACGTAATGAAGAAGCCAAGAAACTCGAGCGTCAGCGCCTGGCCAGGCCGCGCATCGGCGAACGACCCTGGCTGCCCCTCGACAACGCCTCGAAAATCTTCCTCTCGACCATGACCTCCATAGACACCAAGGTCTTCAGACTCACAGCAGGCATGACCGAGCTGGTTCGCCCCGAACTCCTGCAGGAAGCCCTTGACACAGCCTATGACAGCTTCCCCCTCTACCACGGCATCATCCGGCGCGGTATCTTCTGGTACTTTGTCGAAGAATCCGACCTCCGACCAAAGGTAGAAGAAGAATCGGACATCCCCTGCGCCCAGATCTATGCAACCTCCTATCGCGGCCTCCTCTTCCGTGTACTTTATCGGGACAATCGCATCCATCTCGAAGTCTTCCACGCCCTGTCCGACGGCAACGGTGCGATCAGTTTTTTCCAACTCTTGCTGATCAGCTACCTGCGTCTTTGTCGTCTGGCTGATGGCAAAGTCTCCGAGGCCGTTTTGCCCTACTACATCGCCACCGACAGCAACCGCGACAGCTTTGCCGAATACTTTAAGAACAAGGTCGAAGAGGCCAAAGAAGAGGCCAAAACCGAGGCCAAAGCCGAGCCCGAGGCAATCGTCTCAGCACCGCCCGAGCCCGCCGATGTCGATCCGCCTCCTGTCAAAGTCCAGTCCAAAGCCCCGATCTACCGCATCCGCGGCGCCAAAACCCTCGACGGCCGCATGAACGTCATGGAGCTGCACCTGCGCACCTCCAAAATCCTCACAGCCGCCCGCGCCGCCGGAGGCACAGTAACCTCCTACCTGAGCGCGATCTTTATGCAAGCCATTTACGAAACAATCCCCGTCAAGAAACGGCAGCGGCACAGCTGGCAGATCGTACTCTCCGTGCCCGTCGACCTCCGCCAATTCTATCCCTCCCTGACCTCGCGCAACTTCTTTGCCACCGTCATGCTGCGTCACGTCTTCATCCCCGGCGAGACCATCGATCTCGCAGCGCTGACAGACGAACTCTCCGACCAGCTCAAGCAAGAGGGCAGCAAAGACAAAATCTCCCGAAAAGTCGCCAAGCTCGTCAAACTCGAAAGCTCCTGGCCCCTGCGCGTCACGCCCCTCTATGCCAAAGACCTCATCCTGCGCATCGGCAACTCCATCAATAATCTCGGCATCACAGCCTCCATGACCAACGTCGGCCGTTTCCGCCTTCCGGGCGAGATCACCGACGATATGCAGGAGTGCCTGATCATGACCTCCGCTGTCCGTCCGCAGTTTTCGGTCGCCTCCTACGACAACGACCTCGCCATCACTTTTACCTCACCGAAAATGTCGACCGCCATCCAGGACCGTTACCGCGAAATTCTCGAAGGCCTAGGCTTCGAAATCGCCTTCGCCGTCGAATCCGTCACCCCTGAAACCGAGTTCAGCATCTACAAACAACCACACGTTTCCGGCACCAGCGGCCAGGTCACCGATGACAAGCAAGGTCGCACCAGCGCGGACTATCCACCCTACCCCCTCGTACCAGTGGAAACGAACCTTCCTTTGGCCCAGCGCCTCCTGCTGCTCATCAGCCTCCTCGGCTTCCTGCTCTACGCGGCAGTCAATAGTCTGTGGGGCTTAGACCTGCCTTTCTCCATCCTCGCTCTAGCCATAGGAACTCTATGGGTCATGGTCACCGGCATTCTTGGCAACCGACACAATCCCGCCTGGGCAATCCTCCTCCAGACCATGGTGATCAGTGTTGCCCTGATCGGCGCAGACCTTCTATCCGGCTGGCGGGGCTGGTCGCTCACCTGGGCCTTGCCCATCGTCAATGTCAGCTCCTTGCTAGGCACACAAATCACGCTTATGGCCTCGCGCAAAGCGCTGGAGCGAGGGGTCTTCTTCCTCCAGGCTCACGCGATTCTGGCCCTGCTTCCTGTCCTGTTTATCATCCTGGGCTGGGTCGACCCATTATGGCCAAGCGTCACTGCCACAAGTCTGGCCGCCCTCTCCTTCGTGCTGACCGCGATCCTGCGGCGACGCGTCCTCGATGAGGAAGTCAGGCGAAAACTGCATCTGTAGGCGCGGCGCGGTAGGCGGTGCGGGCGGCGTAGCGGATCCGAGGGCGCCGGGCGCCGCGCGGCGCGGTAGGCGGTGCGGTAGGCGGTGCGGGCGGTGGGCGCCGGGCGCGGCGCGGCGCGGTGGCGTGTGGTGGCGTGTGGACAAAATTTTCGATATTCCAAGCTTCGGGCACACACTTTCGCAATTTTTGTCCAGATCCGAGGGCTGGGTGGACAAAATTCTCGATCACCCAAGCAGCTCGGACCACACCCAGCCTCTCAGCCATCTCGTTCACAAATTGTTAACACAATTTAGCAGGGACAGAACTTGAATTCAGTCTCGAAGCGTAGTATTCTATCTGCGGTGGGGACGGAACTTGAATGAGATTGAATTCAATGAGATCGAATTCAATAAAGTCGAATTCAATAAAGTCGAATTCACTGAAATCGCATAATAAAGAATTCCATTGGACCGAACCAAATAGTTTCGAATCACAATGCCCCCCAATAACATGAATCCTTACACAAACACAGAAAGGAGCGCCCCATGGCAAGAATATCGCGGCAACGCAATCTATATGGTCTATACCACATCAGCCAGCAGAGTCAGGCGGATCGCGAGATTTTCCAGAACGAAGAACAGCGGACGCTCTTTCTGCAAGCGTTGCAGCAGGCACTCCAGCAATACCGTTTTCAGCTTTTGGCCTACTGCCTGATGGAGCCGGACCAGTACCACCTGATCGTGAGCCTGGAGGGTTGCGACATATCGAAACTCATGTCGAGCCTGAACATCAGTTATACCAGAGCCATCAGCAGTTCCGCCGGACTCTTCAGAGAGCGGTACAAGAGCCGCCTGCTCCGGACACCTGCTGAAGTTGAGGAAGTCTTGTCGGCTATTCGGCAGCGCTCGACGCGCGGAGACAAGTGGAACAGCTTCTGCAGCCTGGACCACTTGCAGGGTCTGACCCAGGCTCTGAACGTGCCGCAGATCACACCGGAGCTGGTGAAGAGCCTCTATACCGAGGATGTGCTGCAGTCGGTTTTGCCCTGTTCAAGCAGGAACGGCCCCTGCCTTACCTCGCCGGAGGCACTCAGGATCTACCTGAAGAAGCTGGCCGCTGCGGAGGGCTTGAGTCTGGAAGAAGCTTTGGCGGACAAAGACCTGCGCAACAGCTGGATCTGCCAGGCCAGACGCGAATCTACACTTAGTCTTCGCCAGATCGGCGAGGTGTTCGGCGGTTTGTCCGAATCTATGGTGAGTAAAGTAATTAAACAACACACGCAGCAAGGAGTAACGCATGCTTGATTTATCACTCAATTTGAATCTGGACGGAGCGGCCAAAGCCAAGCCGGACAGCCCGGCACCGGCCCGCACCGAGCCTCGCGCAGACACTCTCTACGATATCCTCGTACTGGGCGGAGGACCGGCAGGTCTCAACGCAGCTCTGTATGCCAGCCGCAAAGGCTTGAAAGTCGCTGTTTTTGGCGAGCGGATTGGCGGCCTGTTGCTGGATACTTCCTCCGTAGATAATTATATCGGCGGCGGTGATACCAGCGGGTATGATTTGGCCATGAACTTTGAGCGCGATGTGCGTGCACTGGGCGTGCCGATCCTGGAAGGTTACCGTATCGAGGGCTGGCATCGCGAAGGGGAAAACCTGATTCTCGAAGCTACGAACGGCGAGCATTATCACGGCCGCACGGTCATTCTGGCAACTGGTTCTATGCCACGTCACCTGGGTGTGCCGGGTGAAGACGAACTCTCGGGTCGCGGCGTCAGCTATTGCGCCATTTGTGACGGGCCGCTCTACCGCGGCAAGCGCGTGGTCATCTCCGGCGGCGGCAACTCCGCGGTCCAGGCCGCGATTGATTTGTCCCGCCTGGTGTCGGAAGTAACCGTGGTGCAACGGAGTGTCTTCCGTGCTGACCAGGTTCTGATGGATGAAGTGAGCAAGCTGGCTAACGTCACCCTATTCACGCAGACCGATATTCTCCGCATTCGCGGTGAGCAGAAGGTCGAGGGCGTGGATGTACGCGACAAGGCTACTGGCGAAGAGCGTTTTATATCCGCGGATGGTGTCTTCATTGAGATTGGACATATTCCGCAGCTCGGACCATTTGTCGGTGCTTTGGCCGTCAATGACAGCAATGAAGTTATAGTCGACGCCCACAACCACACAAGTGAACCCGGTGTCTTCGCCGCCGGCGATGTGACACCCACTGAATACAAACAGATCGTAATTGCCGCAGCCGAAGGCGCAAAAGCTGCCCTTTCTGTGAACAATTACCTTACCACCAAGCCAGCTGCTATACCGGCCACACCGGTTAGTATATAAATCAGATCAATCCGGCAGACGCAGAGACGCTGCCATCCCATAAGGGGAAAGAAAGGAATTTATATGACTTACTTAAACGACGAAACCATCGAACAGCTCAAGGAATACTTCAAGGATCTGGACAAAGACGTCCATGTCATCTACTTTAACGCCGAAGGCGCACAGACCGGTGAAGAAACCGCGACGATCCTCCGTGAAATCACTTCCATCCACGACAAGCTGCATCTGGAAGAGAAAGACCTGGAAGCCGACAAAGATCTGGCTGCCGAATATGGCGTCGAGATGTCCCCCTCCTATGTCTTGCTTGATCAGAATCGCAACTTTACCCGCGTCCGTTTCAACGGCATTCCGCTTGGTCACGAGATTAATTCCTTCCTGAGCGCCTTGGTCGAAGTCGGCGGCAACCCGCCTGCTATGCCTGAAGAGATGAAGGCTCGTATTGCCAAAATCGACAAGCCTGTCAACATCAAGGTTTTCGTGACCCTGGGCTGCCCGCACTGCCCCGGCGCTGTGCAGAAGGCACATGCTCTGGCCCTCGCAAACCCCAATATCCAGGCTGAAATGGTAGAGGCTCAGACCTTCTCAGAGCTTTCGGAGAAGTTCAACGTGAGTTCGGTTCCGCAGATCGTGTTCAACGACAGCGAGAGCTTCCTGGGCAACCTGCCTTTCGAAGAGTTCATCAAGACGGCTGAGCTGGTTACGCAATAAGTTCGCGGTCAACCCACTCTAACAAGTCTATATTAGCCGCTCCCGGTCATCAGACCGGGGGCGGTTTTTGTTTTCGCGAAAAACCGCCAGAGCTTACACTCCTGCCTGTGTTGGACTAGAATGGAGAGAATAAATCGCAGAAATGGGGCAAAGCAATGGAACAGATTCGAATGGGTGTAATTGGGCTGGGCGGCCGCGGGCAGGACCTCCTGCAGCAGGCAATTTTGCCTCGCGCAGAAGTTGCCATTACAGCTCTTTGCGATCGCTATCAGGATCGTGTCGATGATACTGCGGCTAAGGTGAAAGCTGCCGGCATTGTATCAGAACCCGCCTTATTCACGGACGCCTATGCCTGCCTCGAGAGCGGCACCATGGACGCTGTGCTGATCAGCACATCCTGGGAAGAGCACATTCCTTTGGCCTGCAGAGCCCTGGAGCTGGGGATTGCGGTCGCTATGGAAGTCGGCGGAGCTTACAGCGAACGGGAGTTATGGACCCTGGTCGA
This sequence comes from Clostridiaceae bacterium, assembly GCA_012514965.1. Classification (GTDB taxonomy): domain Bacteria; phylum Bacillota; class Clostridia; order Saccharofermentanales; family Fastidiosipilaceae; genus JAAYZH01. The sequence continues at coordinate 10,557 of JAAYZH010000181.1, forward strand.
GGTCTACGAAAAGACACGCACACCGTTTATGTTTATGGAGAACTGCTGTTTTGGCCGTGATGAACTCATGGTCCTGAACATGGTCAAGCAGGGGATCCTGGGCGAAGTCGTGCACTGCGCGGGGGGCTATCTGCACGATCTGCGGGACGAAATCGCCGGCGGCGAGCAGAACCGGCATTATCGTCTGGAGAACTATCTACACCGCAACACAGAGAACTACCCCACCCACGAGATCGGTCCGATCGCACGTGTACTGGATCTCAACCGCGGCAACCGCATGCTTACGCTCACATCCGTGGCTTCGCGAGCAGCGGGAATGACTGAATATCTTGAGCAGAACGACGATACCTATCCTGAATTGAAGGGCAGAATTTTCCGTCAGGGCGATGTCGTCAGCACGACGATCACCTGTGCCGGCGGCCAAACCATTCACATTACCCTTGACACGACACTGCCACGCTACTATTCGCGCGGCTTCACTGTTTCGGGGACCAAAGGCATGTATTGCGAGGAGAACCAGTCGATCTTCCTGGACAGCGAAGAATCGCATCGCAAAGCGCACTTCAGCTGGCGTGCACAGTGGGGCAACGTCGAAAACTACAGGGGAGACTTTGACCACCCTATCTGGCAGGCCTTCCTGGCTGATGAGGTCCGCGGCGGGCACGGCGGCATGGATTGGCTGGAATTCGACGCCTTCTTCGAGGCATTGAAGAGTGGTGAACCCATGCCTATCGACGTCTATGACGCAGCTTCCTGGATGGTGATCAGTGTCTTGGCGGAGCAGTCGATTGCCCTGGGCGGACAGCCGATGGCTTTCCCTGACTTTACCAGGGGGCGCTGGATCGCCCATTGAGACTTCGCAGCAAGGTAACCATGACGAGCACACATTCGGAATTTCACAAGGGCGTTCTGGCAGGCTTGCCCATCGCGCTGGGCTATTTTTCGGTGTCCTTCACCTTTGGTATCTTCGCGGTGCGTGATGGCTTCAGCCCCCTGCTCGCCACGTTGCTCTCTCTGACGAATCTATCTTCGGCAGGGCAGTTTGCCGGGGTCCGGATCATGGCAGACCTGGGCAGCTATGCCGAGCTGGCCGTTGCCGTCCTGCTGATTAACTTGCGTTATCTGCTGATGTCGCTGGCACTTGCATCCAGACTTGATCCGCGGCTCACAACACCGCAGCGACTCTTGATCGGCTTTGGCGTCACGGACGAGATCTACGCGGTGGCCAGTCAGGCCGAGGTGCCTCTGGGCAGCCGCTTCTTCTACGGCTTGATGAGTCTGCCGGTCTTGAGCTGGGTAGGCGGCACATTCCTAGGGGCCGCGCTGGGGCCGGTACTCCCCTCTTCCCTGGCCAGTGCCCTGGGCATCGCGCTCTACTGCATGTTTATCGCGATCATCGTCCCGCCGGCGCGGGCTGACCGCCGCGTCTTGAGCGTCGTGGTCCTGGCGATTGCGCTGAATCTGGGCTTCCTGCTCCTGCCCGGTTTACGCGATCTGGCTTTCGGCTGGCGCATCACGATCGTGACGGTTTTGGCTGCCGGCTGTGGGGCTCTGCTTTGGCCAAAGGAGGGCGCCTCATGAGCACGGGCGAAATTCTTCTGGGAATCCTCGTCATGGTCCTTGTGACCTACGGCCCGCGCGTGCTGCCCCTGCTCTTGCTGCGCCGACAGTTGCAGAGTGCCTACCTGCAGGCCTTCTTCGCCTACGTACCCTACGCGGTCATCGCTGCGATGACCGTTCCGGATATTTTCTTCGCTGCCAGCCAGCCGGCGGCCGCTGTCCTGGGTACTGCCGCAGCCTTGCTGCTGGCCTATCGGGGACGCTCGCTCATCACCGTGGCCTTGGGCGGTGTGGCAGTGGTCTTCCTGGTCGAAACGGTCCTGCTGTACTTCTAGGGCTCCAGGCACTGGCGAATCAAGCCGGCCAAAACCTCCGGCTCCGGCCACTTCGTCACGCGGCGGTCATAGGTGATGAGTCCGTTGATCTCGTCCTCTACATCACTCAGCTGTGTATAGACGGTAGCCGCCAGCCTCCGCACAGGCAAAATCTCGCTCCTGTAAAGCGACAGGACCGCCGCGCGGTAGTCCGCGGCATCCTTGAACTTCTTATAGCCAAAGAGCGTATCCGAGGTCATGTGGCCTTCTACAGGCAGTGAAAATCCGCCAAACTCCGTCAGGGCCAGAGGCCTCCCCAGCGGGTCCCGCCTCGGCTTGAACTGCTTGAAATAGATATGCAAGCTTTGCAGATCCGGTCCGCCCTGGTCATGCCAGCCGGATGCGTGGTCTACGAGACGCGTCGGATCCAGTGTTTTCAGTTCTATCGCCACCTGTTTGGCATCAAACTGACCCCAGCCTTCATTGAAAACGGTCCACAACACAATACTCACTGTATTGCGCAAGGCTTCATAGGTTTCTCTAATAATTGCTTTTTGCGCGCTGCGCCCGCGAGCAGCAGCCAGGCGTTCTTCGCGATCTCCACCACCGCGGCCAAAGAGCCCATAACGCTTGTCGTCGAGCTTCAGTCCTGCAAAGGGCAGCCACTGCGTGACCGGTGCTTTGTAACCGCGGCCGCCGTTGACGACATCCTGCCACACTAGGATTCCCAAACGGTCGCAGTGATAGTACCACCGCTGCGGCTCGATTTTGATGTGTTTGCGGATTAGGTTGAAGCCCAGACTTTTCACTAGGAGAATGTCATCGATCAAGGCTTGATCGGTCGGGGCCGTATAAAGTCCGTCGCTCCAGTAGCCCTGGTCGAGGACACCGGCCTGCCGGCAGACCTCGCCGTTCAGGAGTAGGCAGGGCTCGCCTTTGGCATCGCTGCCCAGCGCGACGCTGCGCAGGCCGGCGTAGCCTTCTACACGGTCGAGCAAAGTGCCAGAGACGCTGTAGAGCAGCAGTTCCCAGTTATACAAGAAAGGCTGTTCAGGTGACCAGGCTCGAGGTTCAGGTATTTGGATGCGCGTCCTGCTGCCGGGCCTGACTTTGGCCTCCGCGACGTTCTTGCCCTCGGTCGTGAAACGCAGCACTGCCTCGGCTCCCGGCTCCTCCGCATCCAGTGTGTAGGCAACATCGAAGCTGCCCTCCGGCCAGACGGCTTCGACGTGGACCTCCCGGACAAAGCATGTCGGCAGAAACTCCAGCCAAATACTCTGCCAAATCCCGCTGGTCGCCGTGTACCAGATACCGCCCCGCTCGAGCGCTTGCTTACCCCAGGGCAG
>JAAYZH010000182.1 GCA_012514965.1 Clostridiaceae bacterium
CCTGCATAGCCCTTGGTTCACAACACTCTTGCTGCTGTTCATGATCTTCAACGCAGCGGTCAATGCGAACAAGCGGGGCAAGGTTATTAAGAACGGGCTGGGAATTTCCTTCGCTGCTATCTTGAGCGGCAGTGTGGTGACATTGTCGGTACTCTTGTTTTCAGGTGCAATCCAGTACCAGCCTGAGCAAGTCGTGCCTGTGTCAGGTATGATTATCGGCAATTCCATGGTGGCTCTGGGCCTGAGCTATAAGCAGCTGGCTGCGAATTTCAAGCTCAAACGCGACGAGGTCGAGACGAAACTTGCCCTGGGGGCTGATATCCTGCCTTCGTCCATCGATATCATTCGCGATGCCATCCGCACCGGGATGATTCCCACGATCGATTCGGCCAAAACCCTCGGCATCGTCGCCCTGCCCGGGATGATGACCGGTTTAATCCTCGGCGGCACGGCTCCGGTCGAAGCGATCAAGTACCAGATCATGGTGACCTTTATGCTGCTCTCTACTACCGCGATCTCTTCTTTTATTGCCTGCTACCTCGCCTACAGAGGCTTCTTCAACGAACGCAAGCAAGTGGTCTACCTCAAGTAGCTTTGTTTCTGCCTAGGCCAAAACCTTGCCGCGGAAGCCCCTGCCACCGTAGTAGGATTCAGCACCATTGTGGTAGACGAAGACCTGGTCATAGCGGCGGTCGCAGAAGAGTGCTCCGCCCAGGTCGCGAATCCCTGGCGGCGTGAGGATCCAGCTCGAGGTCTTGCGGTCGAACTCGCCCAGCTCTTGCAGCGCGCGGTACTCTGCTTCTGTCAATACTTCTATACCCATGTCTGCAGCCAGGCCCAGCGCGCTGTGCGCAGGTTTATTCGCCTTGCGCGATGCCAAAGCCTGGGGATCGTAGCAGAGACTGCGGCGGCCTGCCGGGCTTTCCGGCGCGCAATCCATGAAGATGTACTCGCCACTCTTCTCATCCACACCCACGACATCCGGCTCGCCACCGCTTGCCTCCATGGCCTGCAAGGCTGCAAGCTTGTCCGGCTGATCCAGAAGATGGACGGCTACATCAGCCCACTCGAGTCCGCCATGTCTCTCAGGGTGTTTCGCAAAGCGCGCCTGCAAAACCGCCAATACGTCTATCCTTTGTTCCGGTGATTGCTTATTCATGGTTCTGTCTCCTGTGCATATATCGCTGGTAGATTATCGTTCCTCGAAAGCTCTCAGAAAAAGAATGTTGTTAATGGCAATCTGGCTCTGCCAGTATTTGGCACTGATTGCAAACTCCTCCGGATAAGCACCCCAGCTCCAGGTCACCGGCCAGCCTCCGTCTTCGGCCTGGCTTTGGCCGATCATGGCGCACTCGGCGAGCACCAGCGCTTCGTTGCCGGGGTAGAAGGGGCAGTCTCTGCCGCGGATAAACTGCGAGGGTTTCACGACGTAACTTCTTGCCCACAAGGAGCTGTCCTGTTCAATGCTCTTGTCAACATCCTCCTTGAGTTTGCCTAACAGCTTCTGAAGGTCCGCCAGGCCGGACTGCCCGCTTATGGCCAAATCGCCAAGCAGATCCACGTAACAGCTCAGCGTGTGACTCTCGTGAGCGCTGCCCTCCATATAAGCTTCGACTGCCTCACGGACCACACGCAGGGCCTCGGGGTAGAATGCCGAGCCAGGGTCCCCGCAACGCACGTAAAAGGCGGCCAGGCTGGCCGTCGGATTGTAGGTGCTCGCTTCATCATCTGAATGCGTCCACCACGGCGCGCGCGGATAGTCGTTGTTCGAGGAGAGTGTCCGCGGCCAAAAATGCCCGTCGAACTCCGCCCGCCGCTCGAGATACGTAAGCAGGCCATCGACCAGCGGATGTTTGCGGTCCACAAAGTCAACTTCACGCAGAATCTGAGCAGCCGTCCACGTCTGTATCGGTGTCGAGTGCGGATTCCACGCATCTGCCTCCAGAGCATGGCCAAAACCTCCGTCCTCATTCTGGTAAAATCTCAAAGCTCGCAGTACCGCGTCCCTGGCTCCGCCCTCAAAATGATATTGCCAACGCGCCAGGTCCAGCGGCCTCGCCTGGCGGTACACAAAAATCTCAGCTTTTTTGTAAATTTCCGTCAAAATAAGCCTCCTGTAAATTCAGCACTTATAATTCATAGCTTAGCGCATTTTTCACTTTTGCATGGTCGCATGGGCCGCTATAATTAATGTATATGAGGTTTCACAGCCGCAAGCAGTCACACGAGGAGGTCCCCATGATTATCGGAGTACCCAGAGAGATCAAAGCCCAGGAGAACCGCGTCGCCCTCACCCCGGCCGGCGCCGATGCCCTGGCACATCAAGGCCACCGCATCCTGATCGAGGCAGGCGCAGGACTTGGCTCCTCCTTCCGCGACGAAGAGTATCAGGAGCACGGCGCAGAGATCCTAGCCTCTGCCGCTGACGTCTGGGCCCAAGCCGATATGATCCTCAAGGTCAAAGAACCGCTGCCAGCCGAGTACCCTTATTTTCGCAAAGGCCTCATTCTTTTCACCTACTTGCATTTAGCCGCAGAAGAAACCCTCACGCAGGCTTTGGCCTCAGCCGGTGTCGAAGCCATCGCCTACGAAACGGTCGAAGACAAGCACGGCCAACTACCCTTACTCGCTCCAATGAGCGAAGTCGCAGGGCGCATGGCAATCCAGCAAGGCTCCGTCCTTCTGGAGAAGTTCTACGGCGGCCGCGGTATGCTGCTCGACGGCGTCCCCGGCGTCCCCCCTGCCCACGTCGTAATCATCGGTGCCGGAATCTCAGGCGCAGCCGCCCTGCGTCGGGCCGTCGGCATCGGGTGCCGAGTCACCGTTCTCGACATCAATCTCGAGCGTCTCCAGTACCTCAGCGAAATCTACATGGGCAAAATCGAGACACTCTATTCAAACAACTACAACATCAGAGAAATCTGCAAGTCAGCTGACCTGCTCATCGGGGCCGTCCTGATTCCCGGGGCCAAAGCCCCCAAGCTTGTCACTGAATCAATGGTCGAATCCATGAAACCAGGCTCTGTCATTGTCGATATCGCCATCGACCAGGGCGGTTGCGTGGAAACCATTACCAAACCCACCACTCACGCAAA